>JBEPXV010000061.1:0-8410 GCA_041641695.1 Gammaproteobacteria bacterium
CGGCGGTCCTGGTCGCCTGGCCGGCGGGTTCGGGCGGCGGCTCCGGCGGCCGGCGGTCCTGCATCAGACGCTTGATCTGCTCCCGGGTGAACGGCCCGGCCAGGTAGGACATCACCCAACGGGTGCCGAACACCACGGCCTGCTTCTCGTGGACATTGTGGAGCAGGAACCGGCGCTTGCCGAGGCCCGCCAGGGTCCGCTCCATGGCCTGCTTGTCAAAGCCGCCGGCGGCGCCTTCCAGGCCTTCCATGACACGCGCCTTGTCTCGCTCGGTCTGCAGGCGCCCGATGAACCAGGTTCCCGCGTTCGACAATGCCTTGTAGTCGAGGTCTACCGGGTTCTGGGTGGCCAGAACCAGGCCGAGACCGTACGCCCGCGCCTGCTTCAGGAGGGTCAGGAAAAGCTGCTTGGAGGCGGGGTTGGCCGTGGGCGGCAGGTAGCCGAACAACTCATCCATGTACAGAATCGCCCGAAGGCTGGCGGTTCCCGGCTGGCGGCGCATCCAGCTGATGATCTCGTTGAGCAGCATGGTCACGAAGAACATGCGCTCGGAATCGTTGAGATGCGCGATGGAGACCACGGACAGGCGAGGCCCACCGGCGTCGGTGTAGAACAGGCCCTGGGCATCGAGGGGCTGGCCGCGCATCCAGGCGTCGAAGCCCGGCGCTGCCAGCAGGTTGTTGAGCTTCATGGCGAATGCCGCGCGGTCCCGCGGCGCAAAGAACTGGTCCACCGACATGACCCCCACCCGGGCAACGGGCGGCTCCTGGATGGCCTGTATTAGCCCGGGAAGGTCGATTTCCCGATCGTTCTCCCAGGCATGCTTGAGGATGTTGGAAACCAGGATATGCTCCCGGCTGGTGATGGGGTCGGCGTCGATGTCGACCAGCGTCAGTATGCCGGTGACGGTGGCGGCGATGCACTCGTGAAACAAGTCGGAGTCTTCCCGCGCGCCGGCGGATGGTCCGCGGAATGCTCGCAGTACCGAAATGGGTATTCCGGCGCTGCTGCCCGGTGTGAAGATGGCGGTTTCGGCGCTGTCCCTGAGACGTCTTATACGCTCCGGCGTCTGCCCCCAGTCCGCGAGCCCGTTCTTCCACGAAGCCGCTTCCCCGGCGGCGAGCTCATCGACAGTCTTGCCGGCGCTGGCGGCGGCCTGGGGGTTGACCCACGGCCTGAATGACACGCCGTCGAGGTCGGGAAACGTGAGCATGATGTTCCCGAGGTCGCCCTTGGGATCTATGGCGATCACCGGTATCCGATCCAGCGCGGCTTCCTCCAGGATCCCGATGCCCAGGCCGGTTTTGCCGCTGCCGGTCATGCCGATGATCACCGCGTGGGTGGTCAGGTCCCCGGAGTCATACAGCAGCAGCTCGTCGGTGACGGTCTGCTGCGCCGGATCGATCACCTTCCCCAGATAAAAAGCGCCCAGCCGGTCAAAATCTTCCAATGTTCCGCTCCCGGATTGTTGAAAGCATCATAGCACCGGTCCGCCTGCACCGATTCACGCCCGGGAATCCGGTGGCGGGGTCCGTGATCCTGAAAATTCCCATGCCCGCGGCGACGGCGTAGAATCCCGGCCGTTCGTGACCGCGGGCACGATGAATGTATCGAGGTGGAAGACAATGAACGTGGACAGACTGGCCCGATTGTATGGCGAGGTGCTGGATGAGCTCGGCGTGGATCGCACCCGTGACGGCTTGCGAAACACCCCCGAAAGGGCCGCCAAGGCGCTCGAATACCTGACGAAGGGGTACAGGCAGTCGCTGGACGAGGTCGTGAACGGCGCGGTGTTCGATTCAGACAATGACGAGATGGTGCTGGTCAAGGACATCGAGCTGTATTCCCTGTGTGAGCACCACCTGCTGCCCTTCATCGGCAAATGTCACGTTGCCTATATTCCCACCGGCAAGGTCCTGGGATTGTCGAAAATCGCCAGGATCGTTGATATGTACGCCCGCCGCCTGCAGATCCAGGAGACCCTGACCAAGCAGATCGCCGAGGTGATCATGGGCATCACCAACGCCAAAGGCGTCGGCGTCGTAATCGAGGCACAGCATCTGTGCATGATGATGCGGGGCGTGGAGAAGCAGAATTCCATCATGAAAACCTCCATGATGATAGGGACGTTCCGCAAGGACTCCCGCACCCGCACCGAGTTCCTGCGCCTGTTGAAGGACTGACCTGACCGGGCGACGCCAGGCGCGGCCCGCCCGCTGCGCGCTTTTGTGCGATCAGATCGGCGGGACGCCCGGGACGCGGCGGAGCGTCATTCGTCTCGTTCGCCCGCCGCCTTGTCCACCAGAAAGTTGATGAGCTCCAGCAGCTGCTCGTGGCCGCCGGCACTGGACACGGTAACCCGGTAACGACCGTCGACGATCACCGTCGGCACGCCGGTAGCCCCGTATTTCCCGAACATCTGCGCGGCGCTGCGGACGTTGGCGTCCACGGAGAACGAGTCGTATGCATCCCGGACCTCTTCGGCGTCGACGCCGTGCTTGGCGGCGAATTCGACCAGGCCGTTGACGTTGTAGACCCGGTTGCCGCGCTGATGGATCTCATCGTAGAAGTCCCGATGAACCTGGTCGGTGATGCCCAGTGCTTCGAAGGTGTAGTAGGCCCGGGCGTGGAACTCGGACGCCTGATGAAATATGCCCGGGGTCGGAACGTACTCGGCATTGTCCGGCTTGTTGCGGAGCCAGTTTTCGATGAACGGCTCCAGCGAATAGCAGTGCGGGCAGCCGTACCAGAACAGCTCCCGCACCTCGATCTGCTCGCCGGTCTGAACCGGCTGGGGCTCGGCCAGCTCATGGTAGTGCACGCCGGGCTCCCAGTTGGCAGCGTGTGCGGTCACCGACCCCAGGATGGCGGCAAACAGGACCAGCTGGAGCGTTCTTCTTATAAGGGCTTGCAAAATAGACCTCCTTCGAATGTGGATGCGGGAAACCCGGCGACGGTCTTCCCGGTTTCGGTTACGTTAGCAGCCATCACGTGTTTGCGTCCATTGCGCGCATTACCGGCGTCTGTTGTGTGGAACCGGCCGGCATGCCGGGCCCGCGCCTGCACGGCGCATTGCCCCTTCAACCTTTCAGCCGTTCCACCAGACGGCGAGTCATGCCCTCGAAACCGGCGTTGCTCATGACCACGATTCGGTCGCCGGGTCGACTGTCGCCGTGCACGCGCTCGATAATCGCAGCGGTATCGTTGACTACGACAACGGATTCGCTTGCCAGTTCGCGGACGTCCCATTGCAGACCCGGTCCGTGATAGACGAACACCACGTCGGCCAGCGACAGTGCTTCGCGCAGCGCGTCTTTTTGCACGCCCATGCGCATGGTGTTTGATCCCGGCTCCAGGATGCACACCAGGCGGCCGCCACCCGTGTCCCGGAGCGCCGACAACGTCCGGCGAATCGCCGTCGGATGATGGGCGAAGTCGTCGATCACCGTGACGCCGTTCATCCGTGCCACGATCTCCATGCGCCGCTTGACCGACCGGAACGATTCGATGGCCGGCCGGGCGTCCGCCGGCCCAACGCCGGCATGGCGCGCCGCCGCCAGCGCTGCGGCGGCGTTCAGGGCGTTGTAATCCGCCATCACGTGCCAGGTGAACCGGAAATCGGTGCCATCCGGGTCCCTGAGCGTGAATGCCGTCCAGCCCGGCTCCGAGGTCTCCACGGACCAGTCATTGCCGGGGCCGCCGAAGTACTCGACCGGTGTCCAGCAGCCCATTTCCAGAATCCGCCGGACATTATTGTCACCACCGTTGACGATCAGGCGGCCGTTGCCCGGCACCGTGCGAACCAGGTGATGAAACTGGCGAATGACGGCATCGAGGTCGTCGAAGATGTCGGCGTGGTCGTATTCCACGTTGTTGAGGATCAGGGTGCGGGGATGGTAATGGACGAACTTGGATCGCTTGTCGAAGAATGCCGTGTCGTACTCGTCCGCCTCCACGACAAAGCACTCGCCGGCGCCGAGGCGTGCCGATGTCCCGAAGTTCTCGGGGACCCCGCCGATGAGAAAGCCCGGCTCCAGTCCCGCCTGGTCCAGGATCCAGGCCAGAAGGCTGGAGGTGGTGGTCTTGCCGTGGGTGCCGGCCACCGCCAGTACCCGGCGGCCACGGAGCACTTCCGCGGCCAGCCACTCCGGTCCCGAGCAATAGGGGATATTGTCGTTCAACACCCGCTCGATAAGCGGGTTGCCGCGGGAAAGGGCGTTGCCGATGACGACCCGGTCCGGTTCGAGCTCGTCCATGTGCCCGGGCAGGTAGCCGTCGCGCAGCTCGATGCCCATGGCGGACAGCTGGTCGCTCATGGGTGGATAGATCCGGCTGTCGCAGCCGCTGACGCGGAAACCCAACTCCTTGGCGAGCTTGGCAACGCCCCCCATGAAGGTGCCGCACACCCCGATAATGTGAACGTGAGTCATACCATTACCGCCCCGAACAGGACGAAAACGATGGAGGCGGTGAATATCTGGGCCCCCAGGGTGATCAGGATACTCTGGCCGATAGTCACCTCGAGGGCGTGGCGGTTGATGCCGACCGCCACCGCGAACGTCCAGATCCCCAGGGCGAGTATCGCCAGCAAAGGCAGCTGCGCGTCCGGCGTGCCCTGGACCTTGGTCAGCCAGTTCACGAACGGCCAGGTGAGGAACTGCAGGATCGCCGCGGTGCCGAATATCGCGGTAATGGTCTGCACGAACCGCGCGGTGGCATGCTCCAGTGCTCCCAGATTCTTGAAAATCACCGAGAGGATGAGTAGAAACCCCGCGGCCAGCACCAGCGACATGCCCAGGGGGAGGGTGCTCTCGGAGCCTGACAGTGCGAGCACGATGCCGAGCAGTCCGGCGGCCTGCCCCAGGAAACCGAGGTAACGGGCGTTCCCGGGCCGCATCCGATGCCACAACGCGCCCCAGATTGCGAGCCCGTAGGCGCCTACATGTACAATAGCGACCAGTATGACGACCAGCGAAGTCTGTTCCTGTACCGGATAGCTGACGAATATTGCCGCGCATAGCATGAGCGCGGTGAGCAGCACCTGCCCCGGAGAATAGGGGAGATCCTGCGGCTTTGCCTGAAACAGGCAAAGGTCAACAAATAGCTTGAATTGATTCATAAACAGTCATCGATGGACGTCCAGCGGCGCTCGATCATAGCAATGCCCGCGGTACTGTAGCCATCCCGGACGCCGCCGCCTTTGCCAATGTCTCAATACCTGATCAATACCCGCAAGGAAATCGACGCTGCCTGCCGCCGGCTCGCCGGCGAAGCCGTCATTGGCGTGGATACCGAGTTTCTGAGGGTCCGCACGTACTACCCGAAGCTCGCCCTGGTTCAGCTTTCCAGCCCGGATGCCGTTTACTGCATCGATCCGCTGGTGCCGGACATGGATCTTGGCGAGCTGTGGGCGCTGCTGTCGGATCCCGGCATCCTCAAGGTGATGCACGCCGCCCGGCAGGACATCGAAGTGCTGCTCCACACCGCCGGGGTCATGCCGAAGCCGCTTTACGATACGCAGATCGCGGCGGCGCTCGTCGGCTACGGCGACCAGGTGGGATACGCAGGCCTCGTGGAAGCGGAGTTCGGGGAGTCGCTGCCGAAAACGTCCCAGCGAACCGACTGGACCCGGCGGCCATTGAGCGAAGCGCAGCTGGGTTACGCCGCGAATGACGTCCGCTACCTGCTGCCGCTGCAGGAGCGGTTGACCGGGCGGCTGAAGACGTTGGGGCGCTACGAGTGGGCGCTGGAAGACTTCGATCGGAATCTCGATCCGGCCCTGTATGAGCCCGACCCCGAGCAGGCATACCGGCGCGTCGGGCGCGGCGCCCGTCTCGACGCGGACGGGCAGCACGCTCTGAAGCGTCTTTGCACTTGGCGCGAGCACGCGGCGCGCGACCGCAACCTGCCGCGCAGCTGGGTGCTCGACGACGCGGCAGTTGCCGCCATCGCCGCCGAACGGCCGCGCTCGGTCGACGAGCTGCAGCGCATCGAGGAGGTGCGCCGCGATGCCGTGCGCCGGGACGGCAGGGCGATCATCGATTGCCTGCGCCAGCCGGCGGAGGGGGAGGATCGCCTGTGGCGCAGGCACGAGGCCCTGTCACCGGAGCAGAAAGCCACGAGCAGCGCGCTGGTTACGGCGCTGAAAGCCCGGGCGGCCGAGCTCGGAATCTCCCAGTCGGTGCTGCTCACGCGCGCCGACCTGGACAAGCTGACCCGGGAGGTCCCAGTGAGGGAGATGATTACCGGCTGGCGCTGGGAGGTGATCGGCCGGGCGCTGCAGCGGATTCTCGATGAACGGACGCGGGACGACGCGCGGCCGAATGGCGACGCATCCGCTGCCGGTCCGCCCGCTCGAGGTTGAAGCAGCGCGCGGCCGATGAAGCGAGCGCGATGACCACCCTCGTGACCGGAGGTACGGGCTTCATCGGCAGCCACCTGGTGGAGGCCCTGGTGGCGCGCGGCGAGGCGGTGCGCTGCCTGGTGCGTTCGCCGCAACGCCGCCGCTGGCTGGCGGGTCTTGACGTGGAATGGGTCACGGGCGACTGCACGAGGCCAGATACCCTGGGACCCGCGGTGGCCGGCGTCAATCGCGTGATTCACCTGGCGGGAACGACCTTCGCGCCGTCGGAAGCCGCATTTTTCAACTACAATGCGGTTGGAACCCGGAATCTGGTGGATGCATGCCTGGCGGCAGGCGGCGTCGAGCGATTCGTGATGGTGTCCAGCCAGGCCGCAGCCGGGCCGGGCACCCGTGACAAGCCGACCAGGGAAACCGATCCGCCCCGTCCGCTCACGCCCTACGGCAGGAGCAAGCTGGCGGCGGAGCGCCACTGCCTGGACGCGGCCGATCGCCTGTCGGTGCAGGTTTTACGACCGTCGGCAGTGTATGGGCCACGGGATACCGCCTTTTTGCCGTATTTTCGCCTGGTAAAGCGCGGATTCCTGTTAGAATTCGGCCCCGGAGAGCGTGAGATCAGCCTGTGTTTCGTCGACGACCTTGTCGAGGGAATCGTTACGGTAGCCGATAGCCATTTAGAGTCAGGATCTGTATATTTCATCGCGGACTCAGAACCCTGTTCCTGGGACTGCGTGGAGAACCTGTTGTGCGCTCATTGGGGCTTGAGGGGCCGACGCATAACAGTCCCGGGGGCAGTGTTGAAAACGGCAGGGGTAGTCGGTCAGGTGTACGGCGCGTTGACGCGCAAGGCAGTGCCGATTAACCGGGCCCGGGCGGCCGAGTTGCTGGAAAAGCACTGGGTGTGTGATACGACAGCGGCGCAACGGGACCTGGGGTTTTCCCCTGGAATAAATTTAGAGAATGGGTTGCAGAAGGCAGTTCGCTGGTACGAGCTGAATAACTGGTTATGACAAAAGGTTTATTTGCGAAAGGGGCTCCGGCCGCCGCCGAGCCGGAGGCCGGGGCGCATGGGAGCAGTGATTCGACCGTGTCGAAGCGGGCCTCGATATTCAACAAGTGTTCGAAGTTCACCCGGGCACAGGAGTTGATACAGGCCGGCATCTACCCGTATTTTCACGTTGTGGAATCGGCTCAGGAGCCCGAAGTGGTCTGCGACGGGCGCCCGATGATCATGGTCAGCTCCAATAATTATCTGGGCCTGACCAATCATCCCAAGGTCAAGGAGGCCGCCATCGAGGCAGTGCGTCGCTACGGCACGGGCTGCGCGGGCTCGATGTTCCTGAACGGCACCTTGTCGATTCACAAGCAGCTCGAGGAGCGGCTGGCGAATTTCCTGGGCAAGGATCAGGCCATCGTTTTCCCGACAGGCTTCCAGGCCAATCTGGGCGCCATATCGGCGCTGGTCGGCAAGAACGAGCTCATCGTCATCGACAGGATGAACCACGCCAGCATATTCGACGGCTGTCGTTTGTCGTTCGGTCAGATCAGAAAGTTCAAGCACAACGACATGCAGGACCTGGAGCGGGTGCTGCAGATGAACGACGGCCGGAACGCCCTGGTGGTGGTGGACGGTGTATTCAGCATGGAAGGCGACATCATCGACCTGCCGGGCATGGTCGAGGTATGCCGCAGGTATGGCGCAGGCATCATGGTGGATGACGCGCACGGCATCGGCGTGCTGGGCGAAAACGGCCGGGGCACCGGCGAGCATTTCGGGCTGGAGAACGATGTCGACCTGATCATGGGCACGTACAGCAAGTCGCTGGCGACGATCGGCGGCTGCCTGGCGGGCGATGCCGATATCATGGATTATCTCAAGCATCATGCCCGGTCCCTGATTTTCTCCGCCAGCCTGCCTCCCGCGCCGGTGGCGGCCGCGCTGACGGCGCTGGAGATCATCGAATCTGAACCGGAACGGCGGGTGAAGCTGTGGGAGAACGCCCGCTATCTGAGCGACGGATACCGGAACCTCGGCTTCGATATCGGCAC
>JBEPXV010000062.1:0-8331 GCA_041641695.1 Gammaproteobacteria bacterium
TCGAGCAGCGCCGCCTGGTGTCCATGGACCAGCCTCACCTGGCAGCGCTGGAAACCACGATCCACGCCGAGAACTGGAGTGGGGCGATCGAAGTGCGCAGCGGCCTTGACGGACGGGTCGTGAACGAAGGTGTCGCGCGCTATCGGGCGTTCAACCACAAGCATCTCACCCCGCTGGCAACCCGGGCCCTCGGGGAGAACACCCTGTCGCTCGAGGTGGAAACCAATCAATCGCACATACGCATTGCCCAGGCGGCGGTCACCCGTTTCTGGCGCGGCGAGGAGCTGCTTGATCCCGGGCCGTTCGTGGAAGAGACCGAGGGCCGGATTGCGCATCATTGTCGTCTGGAGGTCGAGCCCCGGCAGCCGCTGCACGTGGAAAAGATCGTTTCCCTGTATACGTCGCGCGACCCCGCCATCAGCGAACCGGGGCTGGAGGCCCGCCGGGCGGTCGCCGACTGCCCCCGATTTGTGTCGCTTGCCGATCACCACAGGCTCGTGTGGGAGCAGCTGTGGCAGCGTTTCGATCTGGAGATGGTGCACGACGACCCGGACGAGGAGGAACGAACTCACCGGATACTCCGGCTGCACATTCTGCATTTGCTGCAGACCACCTCGCCCCACGTCATGGACCTCGACGCCGGGGTGCCGGCGCGGGGGCTGCACGGCGAGGCGTACCGCGGCCACATCTTCTGGGACGAGGTGTTCGTGTTTCCAATGTTCAATATGCGTTGGCCCGAGATCACGCGCGCCCTGCTGCGCTACCGCTGCCGGCGGTTGAGCGAGGCCCGCCGGGCGGCGCACGCGGCGGGCTACCGCGGCGCCATGTATCCCTGGCAAAGCGGCAGCAACGGCCGCGAGGAGAGCCAGCGCGTGCACCTGAACCCGCAGTCCGGCAACTGGATGCCGGACAACTCCCGGCTGCAGCGCCATATCAACGCGGCCGTGGCCTACAATGTCTGGCAGTACTACCAGGTTACCCGGGACATGGAATTCCTGTCCTTCCACGGTGCCGAGATGATCCTGGAGATCGCCCGCTTCTGGGCGAGCCTCGCCACTTACAACGAAGCGCTGGAGCGCTACGAGATACTCGGTGTGATGGGGCCCGACGAGTACCACGATGCGTATCCAGGCGCTGAGCGACCCGGCCTGAACAACAACTCCTATACCAACATCATGGCCGTGTGGGTGTTGGCGCGCGCCCTGGATCTGCGCGAGATACTGCCGGGTCGGCGCTTCGCGGAGCTGTGCCGGTTGCTGGATCTGTCAGCGGACGAGCTCGGGCACTGGAACGAGGTCAGCCGCCGGATACGAATCCCGTTCCACGATGAAGGCATCATCAGCCAGTTCGAAGGCTACGAGAAGCTGGAGGAATTCGACTGGGACGGCTACCAAAAAAAATACCAGGATATTCAGCGGCTGGACCGGATTCTGGAAGCGGAAGGCGACACCCCCAACCGGTACAAAGCCTCCAAACAGGCCGATGTGCTGATGCTGTTCTACCTGTTTTCCACCGAGGAGCTCGACGAGCTGTTCGCGCGCCTCGGCTACCGTTTCGATCATGCGGCCATTCCGCGCAATATCGACTACTACATGTCTCGCACCTCCGACGGCTCGACGCTGAGCCGGGTAGTGCATTCCTGGGTGCTGGCGCGCTCGGACCGTCCGGGCGGCTGGGAGCTGTTCAGGAAAGCGCTGGAGAGCGACGTCACGGATATCCAGGGCGGGACTACCCCGGAAGGCATCCATACCGGCGCCATGGCGGGCACCGTCGACCTGATGCAGCGTTGTTTCACGGGCATAGAGACCCGCGGCGACGTGCTGTGGCTGAACCCGTGCCTGCCGGAAGGGCTGAAGTGTCTTACCCTGAACATTCGCTACCGGCAGTATGCTCTCGGGGTCCGCGTCACGCCCACTTCGATCAGGGTCAGTACCGAGCCCTGCAACGAGCCGCCCATTGATATCGGGGTCCGTACGCGGATCCACCGGGTGGGCCCGGGCCAGGTGCGGGAGTTTCAGCTTTGAAGCGCCGGCAGGCTGAGCTCAGTCCGTTTACCCGTCAGCAGCAGGCGAAGTAGAGATGATATTACGCAGCCCCGGCTTTGAGGGAGGTCAGCTCATTCCCTGGCGCTACTCGTCGCCGGCGCAGAATGAGCTGCCGCCGCTGGAAATCGCCGGTGTCCCGGAGGACGCCCGCAGCCTGGCGCTGGTGTTCGAGAACGTGGATTCACCGTTGGGACCGGTGGCCCACTGGCTGGCCTGGAACATTCCACCGGAAACGCACCATCTCGATGCCGTCAACCTGCCGCCCGACTGTTGCGTCGGAATGAATGCTTTCGGCAAGGTAAGTTACGTCGGCCCTGCGCCGCCGGAGGGACGGCCCCGCTTTCGATTTGTGTTGTACGCGCTGGACAAAACCCTCGACCTGCCGGCCGGGGCCACCCGCCAGCAGCTCGACGAGAGCATCGCGGATCATGTCCTGGCGACGGCCGAGCTGACCGGCTACGCCCAGCGTCCGGAGCAGGACGACTGATGTCCGGGTTCCGGCGACGCTGATGGGCCGGCGCGCCAAGGCCTTTTTTTGCCACGGTCAACCCCGCGGTTTTCACCGCTTCGGCGGTCAGCGTGGCCGCGTTCGTCCTGTTCGGGGTGGCGGCGCCCGACAAGGCCGCGTCCGTCTTTCAGGACATCCATGCCTTCATCACCGAGTACGTGGGCTGGCTCTACCTGCTGACAGTCAGCATATTCCTGGTCTTTTTGATCTGGCTGGGATTCAGCCGCGGTACTCCCCCGGGCCGCTGCCGGAGGAGTAGAATCGCGAACAAGACCTTCAACTCAGTTTCAAAAGTGATCCATTGAAAGGACGTGTATTGATAGTGGCGGGCTCCGATTCGGGCGGCGGAGCCGGCATTCAGGCGGACATCAAGACGGTGACGGCGCTGGGCGGCTACGCGGCGACCGCCATCACGGCGCTCACCGCCCAGGACACCCGTGACGTCCACGGGGTGGTCGGTGTGGAGCCGGACTTCATCCGCAAGCAGATGGAAGTGGTGCTCGCGGATATCGGCGCCGATGCGATCAAGCTCGGCATGCTGCACGACGGACCGGTCATCGAAGCTGTATGTGATGTCCTCGAGAACGATGCCGCGGGCATCCCGGTGGTGGCGGACCCCGTGATGGTCGCCAAGGGCGGCGCGCGCCTGCTTTCGGAAGGAGCCGTGGACACGCTCCGCGGCCGCCTGCTGCCCCTGGCGCGGATCGTCACGCCGAATGTTCCGGAGGCGGAAGTCCTTTCCGGCATGTCGATCGGCGGTGGGTCGGATGCCCGCGCGGCCGCGGTGCGTATCCTGGAGCTCGGCGCCGCGGCGGTGCTGTTGAAAGGCGGGCACATGTCCGGCGACACGGTGGCTGATCTGCTGGTTACCGCCACGGACAGCTGGGTCTTTGAGCATCCGCGCATCCAGACCACCAGCACCCACGGAACCGGCTGCACCCTCGCTTCGGCGATCGCGACCGGGATCGCCCAGGGCCGGGATCTGTACGCGGCCGTCGGCGGCGCGATCGACTACGTGCTGGAGGCCATCCGCCGCGCCCCCGGTTACGGCTCCGGCCACGGACCCCTGGACCACGGGCATCCGCTGCGGCCCGGCTGACCGGCGTCGGGTAGATCCCATAGGGCGGCCGTCGGCGGCGGGTTCCGGCTGCGTGCAACGGCTGGACTGCTGTCCCATTGATCTCGGTCAATCGCCGGTCGGAATCATGGGGGCACAATGCGTGTCTCAAGATTCAGAATGACACGGGAGATGATAGTGAACAGGCAGTCGCGAAAAGTGCCGATTGAATCAGACGACGGTTTCCATCCACTGAGCGCGCTGCGCACGGAGGTCGAGAATGTATTCGGACGCCTGGCTGAGGGTTTCAGGAATCTGCGCGGCGAGAAGCGCCAGCCGTGTGCCGATGCTTCGGAGTCCGGCAACAGCTATGTAATCTCGATCGAGCTGCCGGGGATGGATGTCGGCGACATCGACCTGAAGGTGGAAGGCGACGTGCTGATGGTGTCCGGCGAGAAGCGGGACGAGCGAGAGGAAACCGACAGGAACTATTATCTCGTGGAGCGCAGCTACGGTGCGTTCCGCAGGGCGTTCCGTCTGCCCGAGGACGTCGACAGGGACCGCATAGCCGCGGAGTTTTCCAAGGGCGTGCTGGAGATAAACATGCCCCGCGCAGCCGGCGCCGAGAAGGATGTCCGCCGGATCGAGATCACTCCGCGTTGAAGATTCATTTGTTGTCGTATAGTCGAATTTCATTGCTGTAGAACCGAACGGGACGCTATATCGTGGCAAGCAAACCATTGACTCCAGCCGAGCTCAGGCCGTCCTGCGACCCGGACGAGCTCGGATTCGAGACCACCGCCCGGGCCGATGAGCTGACCGGCATACTCGGCCAGGACCGCGCCGTGGATGCGCTGACCTTCGGTATGGGCATGCGCAGCGAGGGCTACAACGTTTTTGCGCTGGGCCCGTCCGGCGTTGGCAAGCTCTCCCTGGTTCGGCAATACGCTGAGGAGCAGGCGGCGCGCGAGGACGTTCCGGCGGAATGGTGCTACGTCAACGACTTCGACGACTATCGTAAGCCACATGCCCTGAAGCTCCCGGCGGGCAAGGGGACGGAGCTTGCATCGGACATGAGCCAGCTCATCGGCGAGCTGGGCCGCGCGATTCCCGCGGTATTCGACAGCGAGGAGTACCGGACCCGCAGCGAATCGATCGAGGAAGGCCTCAACGAGCAGCAACAGCAGGCCATGCGGGAGCTGCAGGAGAAGGCCCAGGCCAGGAATATCGTGCTCATCCGCACGCCGGCCGGACTCACCCTGGCGCCCATGCGGGACGGCAAGACCCTGGGACCCGAGGAATTCGAGAAGCTGCCCGAGGATGAGCAGAACAAGATCCAGAAAGACATCGAAGAGCTGCAGGAAGAGATGCGCCGGACGTTTCGCCAGGCGCCGGCCTGGCAGAAGGAGAGCCGCGAGAAGCTCGACGAGCTGAATCGCGAAATGGTCGCCGGCGTTGTCTCGCAGGCCCTCGAGCCGCTGCGCGAGAAGTACGGGGACATGGACAACGTCAAGACGTACCTGATGCAGGTCGAGAAGGATATCGTTACCCATTTCCAGCATTTTCTGCCTCAACAGAAGCACCAGGCGCAGCTGTTCGGCGCCCAGATGCCCGAGCAAGCGGAGGAAATGCCCTGGACCAACCGTTACCGGGTCAATGTGCTGACGCCGCGGAAGCCCAATCACGGCGCACCGGTGGTCTACGAGGACCATCCGACCTACAACAACCTGCTGGGCCGGATTGAGCACCGCGCGCAGCAGGGCGCCCTGATAACCGACTTCACCATGATCCGGGCGGGCACCCTGCACCGGGCCAACGGCGGCTATCTCCTTGTGGATGCCCTCAAGCTGCTTACCCAGCCGTTCGCCTGGGACGGATTGAAACGCGCGTTGAAGGCGGAGTGCCTGCAGCTCGAGTCCCTCGGGGAAAGCCTGAGCCTGATTTCGACGGCGTCGCTGGAGCCGCAATCCATACCGTTGCAGGTCAAGGTGGTGCTCATGGGCGAGCCGATGATCTACTACCTGCTGTCGGCCTACGACACCGAGTTCGCGGACCTGTTCAAGGTGCAGGTCGATTTCAATGACCGCATGGATCGGAATGCCGACAGCCAGCAGCAGTACGCCCGGCTGATCACGACCCTGGTGCGGCGCCACGATCTCCCGGCGTTCGACCGCCGCGCCGTGGCGCGGGTGATCGATTTCAGCATCAGGCTCACGGACGACAACGAAAAGTTGTCTACGCACATGCGAGCCATCACCGATCTGCTCCACGAGAGCGCATACTGGGGGGGACGCCGCGACGCCGGCGGCGCAGTCTCCGCCGATGACGTCGAGCAGGCCATCGAGAGCAAGATTCATCGTTCCGACCGCATCCGCGAGCGCATCCAGGAAGAGATCCGGCGCGGCACCATCCTGATCGATACCGAAGACGAGCACGTGGGCCAGATCAACGGCCTGTCCGTGATCGGCCTGGGGGGCTTCAGCTTCGGGCGCCCGTCGCGCATTACCGCGCGCACCCGCATCGGCAAGGGCCAGGTGGTGGACATCGAGCGGGAAGTGGAAATGGGCGGCCCGATCCACTCCAAGGGTGTGCTCATCCTGTCGCACTTCCTGGGCGCGCGCTACGCCCTCCACCAGCCCCTTTCGCTGTCGGCCAGCTTGGTGTTCGAGCAGTCCTACGGCGGCGTCGAGGGGGACAGCGCTTCCTCGGCGGAGCTGTACGCGCTGCTGTCGGACCTGGCGGACGCGCCCATACGCCAGTCCCTGGCGGTGACCGGCTCGGTGAACCAGCACGGGGAGATCCAGGCCATCGGCGGCGTCAATGAGAAGATCGAGGGATTCTTCGACTGCTGCCGGGCCCGGGGGCTGACCGGCCGCCAGGGTGTGCTGATCCCGCGGTCCAACGTCAAGCACCTGATGCTGCGCCGGGACGTGGTGGACGCCGTGGAGGCCGGTGAGTTCGCGGTGTATCCCGTCGCTACCGTGGACGAGGGCATCGAGCTGCTCACCGGGATCACGGCCGGCGAGCGGGACGCCGAAGAACGCTTTCCAACCGACAGTATCAACGGCCGCGTGGAAGCCCGACTGATCGACTATTCTGAGCGTATGCGGGCATTCTCGGCCGGCCCCCACGGCAAGGGGCAGGAGTGACAGTGAACGCGGGCGCCACCACCCGCCGCCGCATCGTCGTTACGCTGGATTCCGCCCAAGTCGAGCCGGGCGACCTCGAGCGCCTGTTGCGCCTGGCGCATCGTCTCGACGCCGACCTGGAAGGCGTGTTCGTCGAGGACAGCGACCTGCTTCGCCTGGCCGACATGACCTTCCTCCGGGAGTTCCGCCCGACGTCCCAGCGCGCGGAGAGCTTCCAGTCCGGGCGCATTCAACAGGAGTTGCGGGTGCTGGCCAGGCGCGCCGAGCGCGCCCTGGCGGAAGCGGCCGAGCGCCGCGGCGTGACGGTGAGCTTCCGTACCTGGCGGGGCTCCATCGAGCGCGAGCTGCTCAGCGAGGTCCAGGCCGATATCCTCGCGGTCATGCGTCTGGGCGCGATCGCCTTCCAGCCGTCGCGACGGCGCGCGCCGGAGCTGGTGTCCGCTTGTTTCGACGGCTCCGACGAATCCGCCAGGGCGCTGGCGACGGCGGCGGACCTGGCGACCGACAACGATGACATTTCGCTGCAGGTGATCATGATGTCCGGACCGGATGCCGGGAGCGACGAGCTTCGCGAACACGCTGCGTCGCTCCTGGCGGAGCATTCCGGAAACGTGGTCTATCGTTTCCTCGAGGACAAAACGGTGGGCGGGCTGCTCAAGGTGCTGCACGAGTCCGGCAGCACCGCGCTGGTCATGCAGAGGGACAATTCGATGCTGCGCAATACCTCCCTGCGCCAGTACCTGTCCCGGCTTCACTGCCCCTTGTTCCTGGTGCGCTGACCTGACCCGGGTATCCCTGGCCCGGTCAGGTTAACGGGTGCAGGTGCAGATGCAGGGACTCCTGGCAGAATGCATACTTTTCAAGTAGATCGCGCTCGCTGTCGCCCCCCAGGAACAGTACCGCGATCTCGTAGGTATAGCTGTCCTGGTCGGCCAGCTCCGACAGGCGCATTTCCTCATGCACGTGAATCTGGACCTGTAGATCGGGAACCCGCTCCCGCAGGCGGCGTATCTCATCGTCGGTGGGCACCCGGGTAACGATGGCGTCGCTGACCACCCGCCACATGAACTTGGCGGCGTATCTGTGATCCCCGCGTCGATGCGGGAAGTCGGGTTTCCGGCCGAGCGCCGTGTCCACCATCACCTTGTGGTGATACATGCCGTCGACGTACTTGAACAGCGGGGCGTGGGACTTGGAGATGCGCGCATTGATCTCGAGCAGCCAGAGGTCGTCGGTGATCGAGTCCCAGTAGAACTCCATGTTGAACGGCGAGTCGTCGTACCCGATATGCCGGAGAAACGTTTGCGCCACCTCGACCATGCGTTCCTGAATGCGTCCGGGCAGGGTGGTCGGGTACTGGTAGCGCGTGAAAGATGACGGCTGCAGACCGCTTCGAAACGAATCGACGATCCCGTAGACCTTCATCTCCCCGGCATGGACGTAGCCTTCCAGGGTGCACTGGTGCTCGGCGGAGATGATGGCTTCGGCAATGCAGTGATTGCCGTCGACGGGCGCCACCTCGGGCGGCAGCTCGGTGTACTGAAGCAAATAGTTGAACGGGTTGCCGAAGCG
>JBEPXV010000063.1:0-8320 GCA_041641695.1 Gammaproteobacteria bacterium
GCAGGCTCCAGAAGGTCCAACCACGCTGTGTTTTAATCATTCTCATTCCTCTATCCAGGGACTTTCAGTCTGACAGTGTCATTGCATCGAACGCGGAGACGAGCCGATCCCGGCACGTAGAATTGCGCCGGGAGCCGCGGCGCCGCGCCCGCCATCACAACACACCCATTCTAGTCGAGCTTTCGCGGGACCGCCCGAACTCACCCGACCCGCGGCGTCATTGACGGGGAAGGCCGGGTCTACACCCCGGCGATTGTTTCGAGTCGGGTTGAAAACCCGACCAGGGATAATCACCGAAGCCACCAATGTACTGGGGCCCCGAGCGGTTATGTCCTGGAACACAGGTGCCCAGGACTCAATCCATGCCCCGATTCCGGACATTTGTCGGGATTCAATCCCGACCAGGGATAGTCACCGAAGCCACCACCTTACCGGGGGCCCCGAGTGGTTATGTCCGGGAACGCAGGTGCCCAGGACTCAATCCGTGCCCCGATTCCGGGCATTTGTCGGGATGAGTCCCGATCTACAATCCCTTCGTTTTGCAAATTCAAGGTTAGCAAAAGTCCCCTAGTCTATGGAGTCGCCGATCCTGGACCAGTCCACGCTGCCCCCGTCCCGGGAATCCCAACTGAACCAGATGAAAAACGCCTGGCCGATAATGTTCTCTTCGGGGACAAAGCCCCAGTACCGGCTGTCGTTGCTGTAGTCCCTGTTGTCGCCCATCACGAAATAATGCCCCTCCGGCACCGAAAACCGCATGTTGGTGCCGGGCTTGTTGCTGTCCTTGAAAATGCTGTGATTGACGTCATCCAGCACTTCGGTGAAGTGATTCAACGTGGGCCTGTTATTGCCGATCGCCTCCAGCTCTTCGGCGCCCGCGGGCATCTGGGCGATCTTCTCGCCGTTGATGACCAGATTCTTGTCCTGGTATTCGATCTGGTCCCCCGGCAGCCCCACTACGCGCTTGATGTAGTTGATCGACTCGTCGTGGGGAAACCGGAACACCATGACATCGCCGCGCTCGGGCTCGGATATGCCGATGAGCTTCTCGTCGACAATCGGCAGGCGGATGCCGTATACGAACTTGTTGACCAGTATGAAATCGCCGATGTGCAGGCTCGGCAGCATGGAGCCGGAGGGGATCCGGAAAGGCTCCACCACGAAGGAGCGCAGCACGAACACGATGAGTATCACCGGGAAGAACGCCTTCGAGTACTCGATGAGAATCGGGTCCTTGGCGTCGGTCCGGCCCTCCCGGGCGAGCCGCGGGCGGCGCACGAAGCGGTCCCAGGCGGCGAAGCAGCCGGTGACCACCAGCGCAATGAACAAAACCAGCGCGAAATCCATATCTATCTGTCCTCCACTTGTAGTGCCGCCAGGAAGGCTTCCTGGGGAATCTGCACCGAACCTACCTGTTTCATGCGTTTCTTGCCCTCTTTCTGCTTTTCCAGCAATTTTCGTTTGCGCGACACGTCGCCGCCGTAGCATTTCGCGGTGACATTCTTGCGCATGGCTTTCACGGTTTCCCGGGCGATGATCTTGGAGCCGATGGCCGCCTGCACGGCTATCTCGAACATCTGCCGGGGAATCAGCTCTTTCATCCGCGCCACCAGCTGCCGCCCCCGGTACAGGCTCTGGTCGCGGTGGACCAGCAGCGACAGCGGGTCGACCCGGTCGCCGTTGATCAGCACGTCCACCTTCACCATGTCCGCCGGCCGGTGCTCCAGGAAGTCATAGTCCAGGGATGCGTAGCCTCGGCTGACCGATTTGAGGCGGTCGAAGAAGTCTATCACCACCTCGCTCAGGGGCAGCTCGAACACCACCATGACCTGGCGGCCGTGGTACTGGATCTGCTTCTGGATGCCGCGCTTCTCGATGCACAGGGTGATCACGGCGCCGACGTAGTCCTTGGGCAGGAGCATGTGCGCCTCGATGATCGGCTCCCGGATCTCCTCGATGAGATTCTGCTCGGGAAGCTGGGACGGGTTGGACACGTCCAGCCACTCACCCTCGGTGGTGAGCACCTTGTAGATCACCGTCGGCGCGGTGGTAATCAGCTCGATGTCGTACTCCCGCTCCAGGCGCTCGCGCACGATCTCCATGTGCAGCATGCCCAGAAAGCCGCAGCGGAAGCCGAAGCCCAGGGCCGTGGAGGTTTCCGGCTCGAAGCGCAGGGACGAGTCGTTGAGCTGCAGCTTCTCCAGCGCGTCGCGGAAATCCTCGAAATCGTTCGAGTCCACCGGGAACAGGCCGGCGAAAACATAGGGCTGAACTTCCTTGAAACCGGGCAGCGCCCGCTCCACGGGGCGGTGGGTGTGGGTGATGGTGTCGCCCACTTTGGCGCCCCATACGCTCTTGACCCCGGAGATGACGTAACCCACCTCCCCCGCGCTCAGGGACTCGCAGGCGTTCCGCTTCGGGGTGAAGATACCCACTTCCTCGGTAGTGTAGTCGCGCCCCGTCGCCATCATCTTGACCTTTTCGCGGGCTTTCAGGCAGCCGTCGAACACCCGGACCAGGGAGATGGTGCCCACGTAGTTGTTGAACCACGAATCCATGATCAGCGCCTTCAGGGGCGCCTCCGGGTCGCCGGTGGGCGGCGGCAGCTGACGCACCAGGGCCTCGAGCACGTCGTCGATGCCCTCCCCGGTCTTGGCGCTGACCCGCACCGCCCCGCTGCAGTCGATGCCGATGACATCCTCGATCTCGCCCGCCACCCGGTCGGGATCCGCCGCCGGCAGGTCGATCTTGTTCAGCACCGGCACCACCTCCAGGCCCAGGTCCACGGCGGTATAGCAGTTGGCGACCGTCTGCGCCTCGACGCCCTGGGAGGCGTCCACTACCAGCAGCGCGCCCTCGCAGGCGGTCAGGGAGCGGGAGACCTCGTAGGAGAAATCCACGTGGCCCGGGGTGTCGATGAGATTGAGCTGGTAGGTCTCGCCGTCGCTCGCCGGGTACAGCAGCCGCACGCTCTGCGCCTTGATGGTGATGCCCCGCTCCTGCTCGAGCTCCATGGTGTCCAGCACCTGCTCGGACATCTCGCGATCCGTCAATGCCCCGCAGCGCTGGATAAAGCGGTCCGCCAGCGTCGATTTCCCATGGTCAATATGGGCGATGATCGCGAAGTTTCGAATATTACGGTTGCGAAAGGCGGACATAACAGTCGGGCGTGGATCGCTGAAAACAACAAAGGGGCGCGTGGGAGCGCCCCGATGGCTGGCCGGATGGTATCAGGAAACGCCCGACAATTCAGGGTTTCCCGACCAGTGCCGCAGCGTTATTCGTCGTCCGCCCCGCCGGGTTTCAGCGCCAGGAACAGGGACCGGGCGTCCCGCTTGACCAGCACCGGCACCGATTTGCCTGCTTCGAGCTCCGCGGCGATGGCGCGCACCTGCTCGACGTCCCGGATCTTCTCGCCCCGGATCTGCAGCAGGACGTCGCCCGTCTGGATGCCGGCCTCGCGGGCAGGTCCCTGCATGACCTCCGCGACCCGCACGCCGCCATCCACGTCGAGGCTCTCCCGCTCTTCTTCGTCGAGGTTCTCCAGGCGCATGCCCAGCGTACTGGTGTCCGTGTCTTCAGCCGGTCCGCCGGAGGCGCGCTGGTCGTCGGCGGGCAGCTCGTCGATCACCACGGTGATGGTCATTTCCTCGCCGTTGCGAATAATTCCCAGCTCGGCCTCATCGCCCACCGGTGTGGCGCCCACCATGGGCGGCAGATCCGACATATCCTGCAGGGGCTCGCCGTTGTATTCGACGATGACGTCGCCCGGCTGCAGGTCCGACTTCGCCGCCGGGCTGTCCGGCACGATCTCGGCCACCAGGGCCCCGACCGGCTTGTCCATGCCGAAGGATTCCGCCAGGTCGCGCGTCACGCTCTGGATCAGGACTCCCAGCCAGCCGCGCGACACCCGGCCCTTGGTCTTCAGCTGGTCGGCCACCTCCATGGCGATATCGATGGGCACGGCGAACGACAGGCCCATGAATCCGCCGGTACGGCTGTAGATCTGGGCATTGATGCCGACTACTTCGCCGTCCAGGTTGAACAGGGGCCCGCCGGAATTGCCCGGGTTGATGGCCACGTCGGTCTGGATGAACGGCACGTAGTTCTCGTTGGGCAGGCTGCGGCCCTTGGCCGACACGATCCCCTGGGTGGCGGTGCTGTCGAAGCCGAACGGCGACCCGATGGCCAGGACCCATTCGCCGACCTCCAGCTCGTCGGGATCGCCGATGGCCACGGTGCTCAGGTTGCCGGCAGGCACCTTCAGCAGCGCGACGTCGCTGCGCTCGTCCTGGCCCACGACCTCGGCCTCGAACTCGCGGCGGTCGTTCAACCGCACGACGATCTCGCTGGCGTCGCGGATCACGTGGGCGCTGGTCAGGATGTAGCCGTCCTCCGAAATCACGAAGCCGGAGCCCAGCGACTGGGTGTTGCGCTGGCGTTCGGGCAGCTCCTCGAGAAAGCGTTTGAAAAAGTCGCGGAACGGGCTGTCCTCGGGCAGGTCGGGGATCTCGAAATCCCGCGGGAGGCTGTCCCGGGAGATCTCCTGGGTGGTGCTGATATTCACCACCGCCGGGGAGTTCTGGGTTACCAGGCCGGTGAAATTCGGCAGCTCTTCGGCGGCGGCCGGGCCCGTCATCAGGGCCGCGAGGAGCAGCCCCGGGAGAATCTGTTGGATCTTGAATAATGGTTTCATTGTTTCTTCGCGCGTACTGACATTCCAATTAAATCAACGGTTTCCGCGGGCACCTCGCCCACCACCGTGACCTGGTGACCGTCTACTTCGCGGCCGAAGGCGTGAATCGCCCCCATTTTGTTGATGCCGGTGATCCGGGTCGCGGCATCGGTTTCGATGTCCTCGACGAACACCGACACGGTGGCCAGGCCGTCAGAATAGACGTAATGCTCCACCATTCCGTCCCGCATCGCCGACTTGCGCCGGATCTTACGGGTCACGGTGAAGCCCTCAGGCAACTCCTCCACGGTCCAGTTGCCGACCGGCATCTCGCCCGCTTCGCCCGACATCTCACCATCCTGCTCACCGTCCTGCGCGGCGACCCGGGCGTCACCATACCAGACCAGGTCCGCTTTCGCGTTCACCGGCTCCAGTTTCGCGGGATCGATGTCGCCGCCGATCTCGATGGTGGTGAACAGGTACTGCTCAATGGGACGCTTGTTCGAATCCAGCAGCGCCGCCTTGAGGAGCAGGCCGGTCTCCTTGTCCGCCCACAGGTCGTACCCATAACGAAATTTGTCCCTTGGCACAACCATGATCTGCTGCGCGGGGCGGTTGGTCATCCTTCCGTCGGCGCCGATATAGACGTTGTAGTACTTGACCAGGTGATCCAGACCGTCGGGCAGCAGGTTGGGGAAACCCTTCTTCGAAACCTGGCGGTACTCGTGGACCCCGAGCTTCTTCTCCGGGAGATAGCACCAGACCTGCTTGTCGTCGCGGATGACTTCCCGGGGCGCGCCGTTCAGCGAATAGATCCGCTGGCGCATGGCGCCGCCCTTGGCCCGGTGAGTGACGCGCATGGACGCGATGCGCGGTCCTTCGACATAAACAAAAGTGCCGGTGTAATTGAGCTCCCTGGCGGCATTGTTGATTTTCATCAGCCAATCGGCGCCCTCCTGCGAGGCGCCCGCGACGGGCGCGACCGCCAGCAGGAGAATCCAGGCAGTGATTGATTTCATCACCGGCGGCGTTATCGGCTGTCGTAGGCGACGAACTTGGTGTAAGCCGTCAGGCCGTTCATGCCGGACGCCGACGTGAACTCGCCGTGCTCGATCAGCAGCGCGTTCAGGGCATCTTCGCTGCGCGGGTCGGCGCCTTCCCAGTGCAGCGTGTCGTCATTGACCGCCACCTGCTGCGCCGTGGAATTGACCGCCACCTGCTGCGCCGTGGATGCGGCGGTGTCCACCGGCCCGTCGTCGTACAGTTTCACGGTCATGCCCCCCACGAGCAGGACACCGGCCACCGATGCGGCAATCGCGAACCGGCCCGCGCCGCGAAACGGCGAACGGCCGCCTCCAGACGCCGGCGTGGCGTGGTCGCCGGGGTCACTCTTCAGCGCCTGTGCCACGCGTTCCGGCAGACCGGTGACCGGCGCGATGGGCTCGCGGCGCATGGCCAGGCCGATGATGTGGTAGCGGGACCACTGCTCGGCCAACCCGTCGTCGCGCCCCAGCTCACGCAGCACGCGGGCGCGTTCCAGCTCGTCGAGCTCGTTATCGATCAGTGCAGACAGTTTTTCTGACATATCGTATGTTTCCCCATGATTGCCATGGTTCATCAATTCAAAATGGATCACTCAGCGCAGCAAAGGCCCCATTTCCTTGTCGATCGCCTCCCGGGCACGGAATATGCGCGACCGCACGGTGCCGATCGGGCAGTCCATCACCGTGGCGATTTCCTCGTAGCTCAGGCCTTCCAGCTCGCGCAGGGTAATGGCCGTGCGCAGGTCCTCGGGCAGCTCCGCCACCGCGCGTGATACGCACTCGGCAAGCTCCTTGCTCAGCGTGTTCGACTCGGGAGTGCCGATTTCCCTCATTTTGCGCCCCGCCTCGATCTGCTCGGCATCGCTGGCATCGACGTCGGTATTCGGCGGCCGCCGCCCCTGGGCGACCAGGTGGTTCTTTGCCGTGTTGACCGCGATCCGATAAAGCCAGGTGTAAAACGCACTGTCACCCCGGAAACCGTTAATGGCCCGATAGGCCTTGATAAACACTTCCTGCGACACGTCCTCGACCTCCGCCGAATCATAGACGTAGCGGGAGACAAGGTTGGACACCTTGTGCTGGTATTTCCGCACCAGCAGGTTGAAGGCATCCTGGTCGCCTTTCCGCACGCGCTCGACGAGCACGTGGTCAACGGGCCGCTCACTCACGTCCTGATTTTTCCCCTCTCCGACGGGTTACGGTAACGACCCTGAAACAAGGGACAGTGATGTTGGTGCAAAGTTCGAGCAAATTTTCCTGATTACCGGGTTATTGGTGTTTTAGGGAGATCGGCGGTGGGTCGGTATAATAACGAAATTCAACGAGTTTCGCCTTCCCCCGTAAGGTACTGCCCATGTCCACCGAATCCCGGAGCCAAGTCCTGATCGTAGGCGCCGGCCTCGCCGGCCTGAGCCTCGCCCTGCGCCTGTCCGAGGAAGGCGTGCCGGTCACCGTGCTCGCCAAGAAGGGCCTCACCGAGGGGTCCAGCCTGTATGCCCAGGGCGGCATCGCCGCCGCCCTGTCCCGGCGCGACTCCTTCGAGTCCCATATCCAGGACACCCTGGACGCCGGCGCCGGCCTGTGCAACCGGCGCGTGGTGGAGTTCATCGTCCGGCACGGCCCGGAGAATATCCAGTGGCTCATAGACCAGGGTGTGGAGTTCAGCCGGTTCACCGACGAGCCGCGCGTCAATGAGTATCACCTGACCCGCGAGGGCGGCCACAGCCACCGCCGGGTGATCCACTCCCGCGACGCCACCGGCCGGGCCGTGGAGACCACCCTGGAGGGCCGCGTCCGGCAGTCGCCGAATATCACGGTACTCGAGAACCATATCGCCGTGGACGTCATCAACTCCCGGCGCCCCGGGATCGAGCCCCCCAGCCGCTGCCTGGGGATCTACGCCCTGGACCTGGCCAGCGGCGAGGTCCGGACGCTGGCCGCGGACTGCGTGGTGCTGGCCACCGGCGGCGCCAGCAAGGCGTATCTGTACACCAGCAACCCGGATACCTCCACCGGCGACGGCATAGCCATGGCGTGGCGCTCCGGCTGCCGGGTTTCGGACATGGAATTCGTCCAGTTCCATCCCACCTGCCTGTTTCATCCACGCGCCAAGACCCTGCTTATCTCGGAAGCGGTCCGCGGCGAGGGCGGCAGACTGTCCCTGCCCGACGGCACCGAGTTCATGGCCGGGCACCACCCGCGGGCCGAGCTGGCGCCCCGCGACATCGTCGCCCGGGCCATTGACTATGAGATGAAACGCCACGGCGTGGAGCACGTCAACCTGGACATCAGCCATAAGCCGGCGGCGTTCATCGAGGAGCATTTTCCGAACCTGAATGCCTTGTGCCGGCGCTACGGCTACGACATGACAGAAGGCCCCATCCCCGTGGTACCCGCCGCCCATTACACTTGCGGCGGCATAATGACCGATCTGCGGGGCCGCACGGACCTGCCGGGCCTGTATGCCGTCGGCGAGTGCGCCTGGACCGGCCTGCACGGCGCCAATCGACTGGCGAGCAATTCCCTGCTGGAATGCCTGGTTTTGGCCCAGTCTGCGAGCGCCGATATCCTGGAACGGCTCGCAGGAGCCGTCGAGTCACCC
>JBEPXV010000064.1:0-8281 GCA_041641695.1 Gammaproteobacteria bacterium
GACCTTGACACCATCCGCTTCGATGAGATTGGTTCGCCCCGGGTTCTGCCCGACGGTGGGATGGAAGGTCTGCAGGCCCATCTGGATATCCGCGATATCCAGGCCCAGGCCGTAGGCGGCCGCTGCGGCGGCCAGGGAATTGGCGACGTTGAACGACGCGTGCCCCTCGAAGGTAATGGGTACGTTGCCCACCGGTATAACCTGGGCCTCGACATGGCCCTGGCGCATGACGATGGTGTCGTCGTGCACCGTGAAAGCGACACCCTGGTTGCGCACGTGCTGGCGGACCACGCGGGAATCCGGGTCCATGGTGAAGAACACCACGTCGCCGCGGGCCCATTCCTGGGCTTCCAGACAGCGCGGGTCGTCGGCGTTCAACACCGCCGTGCCGCCTTCGCGCACCGCGTCGATCACCACCGACTTGCACCGCGCCAGCTCGTCGAGGGTATGGATATCGCGCTCGCCCAGGTGGTCGCTGGCGACGTTCAGCATGATCCCGACATCGCATTCGTCGAACCCGAGCCCCCGGCGCATGATACCGCCGCGCGCCACCTCGAGCACCGCATGTTCCACGGTGGGCTCGCGCAGGACGATACTGGCTGCCTGGGGACCGCTGTAGTCACCGCGCATGATGACGTGATTGTCGACCTCGATGGCGCCGGTGCATGCCATGCCCACCTTGCGCCCGGCATGCCGCAGCATATGCGAAAGCAATCGCACGGTCGTAGTCTTGCCGTTGGTACCGGTGATAGCCGTGATCGGAACCCGGCCGTTGCCGCCCTCCGGAAACAGCATGTCGACCACGTGGCCGCCGATATCCCGGCCCTCGCCGTGAGTGGGCGACAGATGCATGCGGAACCCGGGGCCCGCGTTGACTTCTACCACCGCAGCGGCCTGATCCTCGAGCGGCCGCGACAAGTTTTCGGCGAGCAGGTCTATGCCGATAATGTCCAGCCCGACCAGTCGCGCGATCCGCTCCGCGGCATAGTACACCTCCGGATGCACGTCGTCGGTGACATCCGTGGCGGTACCGCCGGTGCTGAGATTGGCGGTGGATTTCAGGTAAACGATCTCATCGTCCGGTATGACGCTCTGCAGGGTCAGCCCGTGCTGAGCGATCAGGCGCTGGGTCTGCTCGTCGATGGCAATCTGAGTCAACAGATTCTCATGCCCGACCCCGCGGCGCGGATCCTCGTTCTCTCTTTCGATGAGCTGCATCAGCGTCGATTTGCCGTCGCCGATCACGTGCGCCGGACGGCGCCGGGCGGCTGCCACCAGCTGGCCGTCGACCACCAGCAGCCGGTGATCCTCGCCCTTGACATACTTCTCGACGACAACCGTGTCGTGGCGGTGGTACGCGGCGTCGTAGCCGTCCTTCAGAGCGTTGTCGTCGTTGATGTCGGTAGTCACGCCGCGTCCGTGGTTGCCCACCAGCGGCTTCACCACCACCGGGTAGCCGATGTAGTGCGCCGCGTCGAGGACTTCCTCGAACGAGTAGCAGACCTGCCCCGGGGGCACCGGTATGCCGGCGTCGCCGAGTATCTGTTTGGTCCAGTTCTTGTCGTCGGCGATGCCGTAGCCGATGAGACTGGACCGCCAGGTCACCGTCGCCTGGATGCGCTCCTGCAGGTGGCCGTGGCCGAGCTGGACGTAGCTGTTCTCGTCGCTCAGGCGCTGGTAGGGGATATCGCGGCGCTTGGCCGCCTCCACGATCGAGGCGGTGGAGGGCCCGAGCATGTGGGCGTCGCGTATAACCTTGAGCCGGTCGATGACATCCTGCATGTCGATCTCGCGCTGGTTGAACAGACGCTCCACGATGTCCACGGCTTCAACCCCGGCGGCGAGCCCGCAGGGCTCGTCACGGTAGCGGTAGACGACGTTGTAGATCCCCGTCTCGTAGGAATCCACGGTCTTGCCATAGCCCACGGAGAATCCGATCAGGTTCTGCAGCTCGATGGACAGGTGCTCGACAACATGGCCTGCCCAGGTGCCCCGCTCCACCCTTTCCAGGAAACCTCCGGGCCGGCCGACGGAGCATCGATGCTCCTGCAGCGACGGAACGAGCTCCAGGACACGCTCCACGATGCCGGGCACGGTGTCGCTCGGCCGTTCCTCCAGCTCGCCGATATCCAGGCGCATATAGATCGCCTGGTAGCGGCTGTAATAGTTCGGGCCCCGAAGGGCGCGGTGCTCAAGGATCTTCAATTGGCGTTCCCGATTGTCTCCCTGAGTGTTTGTGCATCGAGGTAGGTACGTCGGTCAATGTCGTACCCGTGGCCGTCGATCAACGCGTGCATGACTATGTTCTCCACCGCCACCGGCTCGCCGGTCTCGACGTCCGCGACGTTCGAGCTGGCCAGATTCCAGCTGTCGACGATGATAACGTGACCCGGGCCGATGGCTTCAAGCACCCCGTGGGGATGCACGATAACCGCCGCGTCCTCCCCAAGCCCGATGCCGAGCTGCTCGGGATTCGTGGCGCCGGCTTCCATCAGGCGCGTGAAGCGCCCGCGCTCCAGGAAATGGCTGTCGATGATCACGCCCGCCACGAAGCCGAATCCGGAGGCCATCTTCACCGCCCCCTTGCGCAGGGCGTCGGCCGCGGCGCCGTTGTAGATCATGGTCTCCGACAGCGCCACGGCGCCGGCGCTGGTGCCGGCCACCAGAGCACCGTCTGCGTGGCGCTCGCGGATCGCCTTGAGCACCGGAGAGCCGCCCAGTACGTTGGTCAGGCGCAGCTGGTCGCCGCCGGTAAAAAATATCAGACTGCAGCGGCGAATCCGTTCCAGGAATCCCTTGTCCCGGGCGTCATCCCGTTCACGGATATCCAGGGAGTGGACCTTCGCCGCACCCAGCCGCTTGAAGACGGAACGGTAGGCGGGCAGCAGCTCATCGGGGACCGAGCTGGCGGTGCCGATCACCGCCACTTCCGGGTTGTCTCCGGGGGCCAGCGAATACACCCGGGAAAGAACCTTCAGGTCGGAAGTCTTGTCTTCGGCGCCGCCGATGGCCACGACGTGGCCGCGCGTGACCGGCTTGGTTTCTGGAGGACTCATAATCAGGGGTATCGTCAGACAGGCGACGCTTGCGGAAGGAAGTTTATTGGTTGATGAGAGTATAAAGCCCTGCTGCGCCAGTATCCACAGCCGCGGCGAGGCGCCGATGCCGCCGCGCGGTGCCCGGCGGCTCAGTTCACCGCCGGCGCGCGCTCCGGACGCAGCGGCTTGTCCTGGATCGGGACGTGCAACGCCGCGGACATCAGGCTGAGGGTCAGCGCCGCCAGCCACACCAGGTTGTAGGAACCGGTCAGGTCAAAGGCGACCCCGCCGAGCCAGGCGCCGAAGAACGCGCCGATCTGGTGGCTGAACATGACCACGCCGAACAGGGTGGCAAGATAGCGCGGCCCGAATATCTCCCCCACCAGGCCGCTGGTGAGCGGCACAGTGCCCAGCCACAGGGTGCCGAATGCGATCGCGAACAACCAGATGGTCAACGGCGTGACCGGCAGCACCAGCAGCCCGCCGATGGCCACGGCCCGTCCCAGGTACATGAAGGTGAGCACCCATTTCTTGCGGTAGCGTCCCCCCAGCCAGCCGAACAGGAATGTCCCCAGGATATTGAAAAATCCGATGACCCCCAGCGCAGTGGCGCCGATCCATGCCGGCAACTGCTGGGACTCGACGTACGCGGGGAAATGGGTGGCCACGAACGCGACGTGAAATCCGCATACGAAGAAACCGGCATTCAGCAGGAGATAGCCATTGTGGGCGCGGGCCTCGGCGAATGCTGCGCCGAGGGTGAGCTCGCCCGCCTGCAGGGTGGCGGGGCGGCCGCGCAGCGGCCGCGACAACGGCACCATCAGGACCGTCAACAGCGCCAGCCCTAATAAGGCGATGGACCAGCCAAAGCCACCTATCATGGCCTGGGTCGCCGGCAGCAGCACGAACTGTCCCATGGATCCGCCGGCCGTGGCGATGCCCAGCCATGTGCTGCGCTTGTCCGGCGGTGCCGCCCGCGCCACGGCGGAAAGCACCAGCGGGAAGCCGGTCGCGGACACCGCGATGCCGGTCAGGATTCCGGCGCCCAGGTGCAGGCCAAGCGGTGTCTGTACCAGCGCCATGACCAGCAGCCCGGCCACGTAGACGATGCCACCCGCCACCAGAACGCGGCCGGTGCCAAAGCGGTCCGCGAGCGCGCCGCACAGCGGGGTCAACGCGCCCCACAGCACATTCTGCACGGCGATTGCCAGTCCGAAGGTCGCGTAGCTGACGCCGATGCTGTCCGACATCGGCTGAAGAAACAGGCCGAACGTCTGTCGCACGCCCATGTTCAGACTGAGCATGAGCGCGCCGGCCACGACCACTGCCAGGCCGAGCGGCATCAATTTTCGATCGGGCATACGGGAATAATCGCTTGTCGGTTCGCCGTCGGACGGCGGATCCAAGGGTGGATCCGTGCTCATAGAGCCCCGCGGCCATCCCGAGACCATCGCGGGGAAATGTGGATTATGACAGAAAATGGCCGTCCTACGCCCCGAGCGGCACCGGTGGCGAGCAAATGCCGGGCGTGCCACGATCGGGACGCGCCGGGGGCGAGGGGTTCACACAGACGGGTCTCTACGACCAGTCGTCGGAGTAGCCACGCGCTGCATAACGGGTGGACACCCGGGCGGCAGTGAGGCGCCCGATTTATCCGGGACAAGCGGGACGGCGCTTTGAGGCGCCGCCCCGCCTTCTCCGGCTCGCAATATCGGTGGCGGGGTGCACTAACCGGTCCGCGACACGAACCACACGTTCATCGGATCATGGGGCAGAACATGGCGCTCAACTTCCGCGAACCCGGCGTTCTCCAGCATTGTCCGGGCCGTTTCCCAGCCCCACATGGTGCCCAGCCCTTCGCCGCCCTGGGCCAGGGAAACCGGGGTACAGTGTATGCAGGATATGGCATACAGCAACGCCGCCATCGGGAAGTCGATGTTGTTCTCGAGCTGCGCCGAGCCGCCGATGTCCTGCATGAGGTAAACCCCGCGCGCACGCAGCGCCCGCCGCAGGCGCCGGAGCAGGTCCTGGGGGTCCTTCTGGTCATGAACGGCATCGAACGAAGTGATGAAATCGAAGCTTTCTACTTCATCGTAGTCGGACAGGTCCCGCACCTCGAAGCTTATATTCTCCAGCCCGGCGGCATCCGCCGCCCTGCGTGCAAACGCGACGGCGTCCGGACACAGGTCATAGCCGACGAAACGACTGGCCGGGAAACGTCCGGCCATGGCGATAAGGGCGGCTCCGCGTCCACAGCCTGCGTCCAACACGTCGATACCCGTCTCGAGGCGAGCCGTGACATCTCCGGTGAGCGGCAGGATCGTGTCGAAGAGCTGCTCGGTGACGGTCTGGCTGCTGTCTTCCGCCATGACATGATGGAAATGCGGGTATTCGTCGTAGCCCAGGCCCTCGCCGGTCTCGAAGCACTCGAGGATGCGATCCTGCACGGCGCCCATCAGTGACACGTGCTGGGCATACACGGCAAGATTCCCGAGAGGCGCGTCGCGGGTCAGCGAGGCGGCGTGCTCCTTCGGCAGCAGATACGTGCGCGATGCCGGTTCGTAAGTCACTATGCCGCCCACCACCATTACCGAGAGCCATTCACGAACGTAGCGCTCGGCAAGGCCCGCCCGCTCGGCGATCTCGGCGCTGATCGACGGCGGAAGCTCCGCCAACACGTCGAACAACCCCGTGCGGTGGCCGACAGCCATCATCATGGCGATGGCGCCGGCATTCAGATACTCGGCGGATTTCTCGGCAAAAGCCTCGGCCCGCTCCTGGTCAATCAAACTTTCTTCGCTGAAAACACTGGACATGCTTGCAACACTCCGATCGTTCACTGGTTCAAGGGAGGCGGAAGTATCTGGCACCGCGGTCACGGCCGGAAGAGCGGAAGTGGACCGGTTCAGGGCATTTGTGCCATGCTTGGCGCGTGGCCAGTCACCATCAGACCAAGCCGCTTACGATCGCCCTGGTCGCGCTGCCCGAAGCGTCGGGGGCCGTCCTCTACGGCATCCGGGAAGTCATGATGTCGGTGGGAGCCGCCTGGGAATCACTGATGGGCGAGCCCGACCGCAGTCGCACAATGGAAGTAATGATCGTCGCCGAGCGCCGGCAGGCCGGCGACTGCGCCATGGGGGTGCCCGTGCTGCCGGATGTCGTATTCACGGAGCCTCGCTCGTTCGACGTCATCATCGTGCCGGACCTGGCCGTCGATACGGGATTCGACCCGCGCGGCCGCTGGCCGGCGGCCTGCGCATGGCTGCGCGCCCAGTATGACGGCGGAACCGTGGTCTGCTCGGTTTGCACCGGCTCCATACTGCTGGCCGAAGCCGGTTTGCTCGACGGGCTGGAGGCAACGACCCACTGGGGCGCGCGACGATTATTCGAAACCCGGTATCCCGCTGTCAAGCTGGCTGCCGAACGGATTCTGGTGCCCGCCGGCCCCGAGCACCGGATCATTACCAGCGGCGGCTCGGCGTCCTGGGCGGACCTGGTCCTTTACCTGATTGCCCGGTTCTGCGGCCGCGAGCAGGCGGTGCGCACCGCCAAGGTGTTCGTGCTCGGCGATCGCAGCGACGGGCAATTGCCGTTCTCCGCGATGATGAGACCACGGCGGCACGGCGACGCCGCCATTGACGGTTGCCAGGCCTGGATCGCCGAGCATTACGCAACACCGAGCCCGGTGGCCGCCATGGTCGAGCGCTCGGGGCTCGCCGAGCGCACCTTTAAAAGGCGGTTTCGCGGGGCGACCGGCTATACGCCCATCGAGTACGTTCAGACACTGCGCATCGAGGAGGCGAAGCATCTGCTCGAGACAACCTCCATGCCATTGGATGAAGTCAGCACGGAGGTGGGCTATCGGGACCCATCGTCGTTCCGGCGCCTCTTCAAGCGGTTGACGGGCGTGTCCCCGGCCCGCTACCGGCAGCGCTTCGGTGCCATCGGCCAATCCGGTGCTCCGTCCGATGCCCGTCCCTGAACGATGGACTCTTCCCGTGTGACCCGGGTCGGCCGCGCCACCTGCCTATCCTGCGCTGCGCCGGGAAACTGGTGGCCCGACTCTGTACACGGACGGGTCTGCCACGTTGGTTCAGGACATCGGCTGAATACTCCGGCGCAGCGCTTGCCGGGAACAGGCCTTGATCTATACTTCGTGGCAGGCCCTGCTCCAGCGGCTTCCGGCAAAGCGTTCCCAGCACCACAACAAGAATCACGCAATGGACGACGAAAGAAAGCTCTCCCTCAGCATCATCATCCCATGTTACAACGAACGGGAAACCATCGAGGAGGTGCTCAACGCGGTTCACGCGTCATCCTGCAGACTCCGGAAAGAGGTCATCGTGGTGGACGACGCGTCGACGGACGGCACCGCGGCCCTGGTCCGGGAGGATCTGGCATCGCAGGTCACGCATTTCGTTGAACACGAAACCAACCGGGGGAAGGGCGCGGCGATCCGATCCGGTCTCGCCGCTGCCACCGGCGAAGTGGTGATCATTCAGGACGCGGATCTCGAGTACGATCCGAATGATTACGGTCTGCTGATTGAACCCATACTCGACAATAATGCCGACGTCGTGTACGGCAGCCGCTTCCTGGGCGCCGGGCCGCATCGAGTGCTGTATTTCTGGCACTACCAGGGCAACAGGTTCCTGACCACCCTGTCGAACATGTTCACCAACCTGAACCTGTCGGACATGGAAACCGGCTACAAAGTCTTTCGCCGCGAGGTCATCCAGCAGTTGAATCTCGAGCAGGACCGGTTCGGGTTCGAACCGGAAGTCACCGCCAAGATCGCGCGGCTGCCGGGGATCCGCATCTACGAGGTAGGGATCTCCTACTTCGGCCGCACCTACGCCGAGGGAAAGAAGATCACCTGGCGGGACGGCTTCCACGCCATCTGGTGCATCCTGAAGTTCGGAATCGTGAGGCGGTGAGCGATGACTGGCGACCCCGGGCCCTGAGCCCCGCACCACGAATCACGATTCGCCAACAAAATACTTGTAAATCTCCACCAGCTCCTCCGGTGTGAAGCTGACAATGACGATTTCCTGACCCGGAAAGATCAGATCCGGATTCCGGCCGAGCCGGTCCGTCCGGTAGTTGTAAACGTACGTCTTTTGTGATTTCTCGTAGATGATCCGCCCGAGAAAGGAGCTCGACGAGTCCGGCCTGCGCTGGTCCGCGCCGGGCGGTATGTCCACGCGATAGGTCTCCGTGGTCTCGCCCCGATGCACGGCGAC
>JBEPXV010000065.1:0-8264 GCA_041641695.1 Gammaproteobacteria bacterium
AATACGACCATTTCTGCGCACCGAAGGCAGCGATTGTGGGACAGCAGTGGTTCCCGACGCATTTTTCGCTCCAGACCGGCGCCCAGACAAACCTGTCCGGCGCCAGGAGCCGAGGTCCTGGCGCAATATTCGGGCTAGCGGCCGCCGGGGCGATCAGTTGCCGTCGCCGGCCGGCACTACGCGGTCGATGTTCACCTCGATGGTGTCCGGGGTATCCGTCGCCAGCGGCGGCGACGCGCCTTCCAGGTCACCGGGTTGGGCGATCGGCTCGCCGCTTGCCGAGATCCGCGCGCCCACCGTCACCCGCTCGAAGCTCGACAGCTTGAACTGCGGCGTCATGGCCTGGCTGTCGTCCAGGGTGACCGTCACGGGCAGATCCGCCACAGTCTTTCTCACTACCGCCAGGGGCATCGGTGGGCCGTTCACTGCCCGGGCGAAGACGAAGACCGTGTCGCCGCCGTCGACATCCGCCTGCAGCGAGGAATCGAGGGCCACGTTTACCTGAAGCGACGCCCCGGCATCGGCCGCCGCGGTGGCGTCCTCCTCCGGCGCGGCGTCCTCCGCGATCGGCTCGCCGTAACCCTTCTCGGCCAGATCCGCGATCATGCCGTCCACCTGCCGGCGCGGCTCGCCGTCCACCAATGGCCGGACACGCCGGTAGTACTTTAACGCGGTCTCGTAGTTCCGTGTCTGGTAAGCGTGGGTGGCTGCCATCCACAGGGCCTGGGCGTGATCCGGCTGCTCGGCCAGGGCCTGGTGCACGAGGCGCGCGGGCTCGCCGGACAGGTTGCCGCCCCCGGCCATGGCGAGGGCAGTGGCCTCGCGTACCAGCACGTCGGGCACGTCTCCCACCAGCGCGCGCAGGCGGCTGAAGGCTTTCGCCGCGTCGTCGTAGCGCTCCAGCACCATGTAGCTGCGCCCGAGCATGAACCAGCCCTCGGGGTCGTCCGGATTCTGCTCGAGCCGCGCGGCCAGTCCGGACACCATGTCATCGATATCCGACGCGCTCATGCTACCGGGAGCGGTCCCGCCGGCGGTAGCGCGGGCGCCCGGCGTCGGCGTGGAAGTCGACGTCAGTGCCTGGGGCTGCCCGAGGGTCAGGTACAGCAGGCCGCTCAGCATCGGAATGAACACCGCCGCCGCGATGCCGACCCAACGGCCGCCGCCGCGGCCCGGGACGGTGCCGCCGGTACCCGGGGCGTGAAGGTCGTCTGAGAGCTGGGCTTCGAGGTCACTCACCCGCTCGGTGTATTCCGATTCGCTGATCTCGCCGCCTTGTTTCTGCCGTTTCAGCTCGTCCAGCCGCTCCCTGCTCAGTCCCACGACTTCCCCGGTCCGATCCTCAGCGGCGCTTTCACGGCCGCGGATCAGCGGGTAGCCCACCAGGGCGACGACGCTCAGCAGCAGCACCGCTGCGACGATGAAAAACGTGGTCACGGATCAGTCCCCCAACAGTCTGCGCGCCTCGCGGCGCTCGTCATCGCTCAATGCCTCCTCGTTCGCTGCGCGGCGCCGCGATACGATCACCACGACCACCAGCCCGATGGCCAGGAACAGTGCGGGTCCTACCCACAACAGCAGCGTGGTGGGCTTGAAAGGCGGCCGGTACAGCACGAAATCGCCGTAGCGGTCCACCATGTAATCGATTACCTCATCCTTTCCCGCGCCCTGCTGAATCATCTCGTGGGCCTGCCGGCGCAGGTCCTTGGCAAGGTCGGCGTTGGACGCGGCGAGGTTCTGGTTCTGGCAGACCAGGCAGCGCAGCTCGTCGATCAGTTCTTCGTAGAGCGCCTGCTTGTCCGGGTCGTCGAACTCCCTCACCTCGATCACGGCGTAGGAGGCCGAGCTGACAAGAAGGGCCCAGGCAAGGATGAATGCGCGCATCAGGACTCCTCGACCAGGGACTTGATTTTCGGGATCAGAGTCTGGGTCAGCGCGGGGTAGTCCACCGGGCCGATATGCTTGTAGCGAATGATGCCCTGGCGGTCGATGATGAAGGTCTCCGGCACGCCGTACACGCCCCAATCGATACCGACCCGGCCGTCCCGGTCCATCACCGACAGCTCAAAGAAGTTGCCAAGGTCATTCAGCCATTGCCGGGCATTCTCGGGCTTGTCCTTGTAGTTCAGCCCCACGATCGGCGCGAGATTTTCATTCGCCAGCTGCTGAAGCACCTCGTGCTCCTCGCGGCAGCCGACACACCATGACGCCCAGACGTTGAGCACCCACACCTTGCCGCGCATGTCCTCGGTGCTGAACTGCGTGTCCGGTTCCCACAGCCGTGCCAGCTGAAAAGACGGCGCCGGCTTGTCGACCAGGGGTGAGGGAACCCGTCTTGGGTCAAGCGTCAGACCGATGGCCAGCACTGCAGCCAGGATCACGAACAGCCCGGCCGGCAGCCAGAATTTCAGCTTCCCGGGCTTCACTGCGCGGCGCTGGCCTGTGCTTCGGCGGCCAATGACCGGTCGCGCTGTTTTGCGCGATAGCGCCGATCGCTGGCCGCCAGCGCGCCGCCGATAGCCATGAATATGGCGCCCATCCAGATCCAGCGGATGAATGACTTGTAATAGATGCGAAGGGTCCAGTGGTTCTGCTCGCCGACGGGCTCGCCCAGCGCCACGAACAGGTCGCGGGTCAGCCCCGGGTTGATGGCCGCCTCGGTCATCGGCTGCGGGGCAACGCGATAGGTGCGTTTCTCCGGTGTCATGGTGAGCAGGTGCCGGTCATTCTGGAACACCTCGATGGTTCCGCGGCGCGCCGTGTAATTGGGTCCTTCCGCGACTTCGACACCCTTGAACTCGAACTCGTAGCCGGCGGCCTGGTGCCGGTCCCCCGGCGCCAGGCTGATGTCGTCCTCGATGGTATATACGCTGGTGAAGGTGATGCCGACGATAAACACGCCGATCCCGGCATGGGCCAGGCTCATGCCCCAGAAGCCGCGCGGAATGGTCCCCAGCGCGGCGAGCTTGTTGCGCTTGTTGGCGACGCGGGCGTAGACGCCGTAGCCGACGCTGGACACGACCCAGAGCGCCACCATCAGGCCGAACGCCGCGGTCCAGCTGAAGCCGGCGTACATGGCGAACGGCAGCAGCCCGCCCAGGACGATGCTGGCGGCCAGCATCCAGCGCAGCCGCCCCATCAGGTCCGGGAGACGGTCCTTCTTCCATTTGCTCAGCGACCCGACGCCCACCAGCAGTGCCAGGGGCAGGGTCAGGGGGATGAACATGGTATTGAAGTACGGCGGACCCACGGAGATCTTGCCGAGATCCAGGGCGTCCAGGAACAGCGGGTACAGCGTGCCCAGCAGGACCATCGCCGCGGCTGCCACCAGCAGTGCGTTGTTGAGCAGCAGGAACGTCTCCCGCGACACCGTCTCGAAGTGGACATGGGAGCGGACCTGCGGCGCCCGCCAGGCATACAGCGCCAGGGAGCCGCCGATAACCACCGCCAGGAAGGCCAGGATGAACACGCCCCGCGCCGGGTCGGTGGCGAAGGCGTGCACCGAGGTCAGCACCCCGGAGCGCACCAGGAAAGTGCCCAGCAACGACAGCGAGAACGCGAACACCGCCAGCAGCACCGTCCAGGCCTTGAATACCCCGCGGTTCTCGGTCGCCGCCAGGGAGTGGATCAGAGCGGTGCCCACCAGCCAGGGCATGAACGAGGCGTTCTCTACCGGGTCCCAGAACCACCAGCCGCCCCAGCCGAGCTCGTAATAGGCCCACCAGCTCCCGAGGGCGATGCCGATGGTGAGGAACAGCCAGGCCACGGTGGTCCACGGGCGCGTCCAGCGCGCCCAGGCGGAGTCCATCCGGCCGCTCAGCAGTGCCGCGATGGCGAAGGCAAAGGCCACCGAGAAGCCCACGTAACCCATGTACAGCATCGGCGGATGCATCGCCATGCCGATGTCCTGCAACAGGGGATTGAGATCCCGCCCGTCCATGGGGGCGGGCAGCAGCCGCTCGAAAGGATTGGAAGTGAGCAGCGTGAACAGCAGAAAACCGACGCCCACGAACCCCATGACCCCCAGAACCCGCGCCACCATGTGCTCGGGTATGCTGCGGCTGAACATGGCGACGGCCCCGCTCCAGCCGCCCAGCATGAGCAGCCAGAGAAGGAGCGAGCCTTCATGGCCGCCCCAGACGGCGGAGATCCGGTAGATGAGCGGCAGCTCGAGATGCGAGTTGCCGGCCACATAGGCCACCGAGAAATCGTGGGTGATGAAGGCGTAGGTCAGGCAGGCGTAAGCCACCGCCACCATCAACAGCTGGGCGAGAGCCGCAGGGCGCGCCATCGCGATCCAGTTGCCGTTACCCCGGGCCGCGCCGGCGACCGGCACGACTGCCTGCACGATTGCTACTCCCAGTGCCAGGATCAGGGCGAAATGCCCGATTTCCGGAATCATTCTGCGTGTGCCTCCTCGTACATCTGGTTGACCGTTTCCGGATTGGCCTTCTTCAGCGCGTCGGCCACTTCGGGCGGCATGTAGTTCTCGTCGTGCTTGGCCAGGACCTCGTCGGCGTGAAATACGCCGCCGTCCGATATCACCCCCAGGGCCACGACGCCCTGGCCTTCTCGGAAAAGGTCCGGCAGGATGCCGCTGTACTGCACGGTAACCGACTCGTTGCCGTCGGTCAGGCCGAACTCCACCTCGACCCCGCTGCGATCGACGCTGTCCTCGACCACCAGGCCGCCGATGCGAAACCGCTTGTCCGTCGGCAGGGCCCCCGCCTTCACCTCCGAGGGCGTGATGAAATACAGCATGTTCTGCTTGAAGGCCGTCAGGGTCAGCGCCGTTGCCACGCCGATACCGGCGACGATCAGGGCCACCACCATGAAGCGGCGTTTCTGGCGGGGGCTCATCGGCGCTCTCCCCGGGCGATCGCCGCCCGTTTAAGCTGCTCGATGACCCGGCGTTTTCGGTTCAAAGCCCACATAACATTTCCCGTAAGCACGATAAGGGCGAGCCCGAACGATGTCCAGACATAAAATGCGTAGCCGCCCATGTTGAAGAATTCAGCCCAGTTCATCGACGTTTCCGCAGGCAGATAAACAATTCGCCGCATGAGGTGGGAAGGCCTCTACACGGACGTCTCGGAGCAGGGACAGCGGAGAGCGAGCCCACATGGACGTATTTATGGCGTGCCGCGGAGAGGCCTTCCCACCTCATGCGGCGTACATTCTCAGTATCCCCCAAACCTTGAACAACGGATTTCTCAGGTAGTCTCATAGTGACTTCACGTACTCCCCGACCCACTGGCTGCGATGCTCGCGCTCGAGCACCTCGTAGCGCACCCGGAACAACAGCACCGCCGCGTAGTAGAGCATGAAGGCCACCGCCATGAGCAGCAGGGGCGTCAGCATGCTCAGGTGAATCGACGGCGCGTCGAGCTTGGTGACGGTCGGGCCCTGGTGCAGGGTGTTCCACCACTCCACCGAGTAGTGGATGATCGGGATATTGATCACCCCCACGATGGACAGAATGCCCGCCGCCCGCTCGCCGGACTGGCGATTCTCGAACGCGTTGTACAACGCGATCACCCCGAGATAGAGAAACAGCAGCAGCAGCTCCGACGTGAGGCGGGCGTCCCATACCCACCAGGTGCCCCACATGGGCTTGCCCCACAGCGAACCGGTGGCCAGCGCCAGAAACGTGAACGAGGCGCCGATCGGGGCGGAGCAGATCGACACGATATGGGCGAGCTTGATGCGCCAGATCAGGCCGACGGCGGCGGCGCCGGCCATGACCATGTACACGAACAGCGACATCCAGGCCGCCGGAACGTGGATGAATATGATCCGGTAACTCTCGCCCTGCTGATAGTCCGGCGGCGCGACGAACAGGCCCAGGTACAGACCCGCCACCATCAGCACTGCCGCCGCGCCCCCCAGCCAGGGGATCCAGCGGCCGGCGATGGCGAAGAATTCGCGCGGCGACGCGAGCCGGTGAAACCATTTCCACATACTCTTTATTGAATTGATGGTCGTTTGTTACTCCAGGGCCACCCTCAAGGCGCCGCCGATGGCGAACGGCGCCAGGGTTGCCGCCAATACTAGCAGTGCAGCCAGCAAGTATAATTGACCTGACGCATCTAGACCGTTCGCGGTCAGGTCCACTGCCCCGGCGCCGAAAATCAGGATCGGCACGTACAGCGGCAGGATCAGCAGCGACAGCAGAATCCCGCCGCGCCGCAGCCCCACCGTCAACGCGGCGCCGATGGCGCCCACCAGGCTGAGGGTCGGCGTTCCCAGCAGCAGGGTCAGGAACAGCACCTTCAGGCTGGGCCCGTCCAGGAACAGCGCCCCTCCCAGCAGCGGCGACAGCAGGCACAGCAGCAGTCCGGTAATCATCCAGTGCGCCAGCACCTTGGCCAGAGCCACGGCGTACAGCGGGTAGGTGCTCAGCGCGAACTGCTCCAGCGCCCCGTCCTCGTAATCCGCGCGAAACATGTGCTCCAGGGACAGCAGCGTCGCCAGCAGCGCCGACACCCAGACCACGCCGGGGGCGATCAGCGCCAGGGTGTTCTGGCCGGCGGTCAGGCCCAGCGGGAACAGGGATACCACGATGACAAAGAACGCCAGCGGATTGATCCACTCGGACCGCCGCCGGTAGGCGAGCTGCAGCTCTCTTTTAAAGACCGCTGCAAACATGGAGCTACGCGGCCAGAGAAAGTTCCCGGCAGGCGGCGGCGAGCGCCTGGTGCCCGAGAGGCTGGTGGCTGGTGAACAGGGTCATGCCGCCCGCGTCCCGGTGCTGGCGCAGCAGCTCTTCCGCTACCTGCCGCCCGTGCCTGTCCAGGGCGGTAAACGGCTCGTCGAGGATCCACAGGCGCTGACGGCCCAGCAGCAGCCGCGCCAGGGCGGTGCGCCGGCGCTGGCCCGCGGACATGTGACCGGCCGGGAGATCCCGGCAGTCGGCCAGGCCGAGGCGATCGATGGCGCCGTCGACGACATCCGGGTCGCCGCCGGTCAGGCGGGCGTGAAAGCGAAGATTCTCCCGCGCGCTGAGATCGGCCTTGAGACCGTCGCGGTGGCCCACGTAGGCGCACTGCCGCCGGAAGCTGTCGGAGCCGCGGGTAGGCTCCGAGTGCCACAGCACCGTCCCGTCCTCCGCCAGCGCCAGGCCGCAGACGATGCGCAGCAGGCTGGTCTTGCCGCAGCCGTTGGGCCCGGTGACCTGGACCAGAGCGCCAGGACCCACGGCCAGGTCCAGGTCGCGGAACAGCAGGCGGTCGCCGCGTACGCAGGCGAGGTTCCGGATTTCGAGCTCGGGTGATGTCGACATGCCGCGCGCAGGCTGGAGTATTGGTATCGGGAGCAGATCGCGAAGGACAGCGGAAGATAGCACAGATGGGGGGTTGGTGGTTGGGAGTCCGGGGTTGGCAGGATGGCGGCGGCCCTGGTCAACCAACCGCGGACTCCCAACCCCCGATATGTCTTGAGTTCGCGAAGATTCAGCGATTAGACTTGGCGTCTACACACTTGACCGACTCCGGCTACCAGCGACGTTCGTTTGCGCACATCGACGTTTCACACCCTCCGGCGGGCCGCTGCCCGCGGCGTCTGCCCATGACCCGCAAGGTATTCGTACAGACGTTCGGCTGCCAGATGAACGAGTATGACTCGACGCGCATGGTCGACGGCCTGCGGGCGTCCCACGGCATGGTCACCGCCGGGTCGCCCGAGGAGGCGGACGTGCTGCTGCTGAATACCTGCTCAGTGCGGGAGAAGGCGCAGGAAAAAGTGTTCTCCCAGCTCGGCCGCTGGCGGGAGTTGAAGGAAGACAATCCCGAAATGGTGATCGGGGTGGGCGGCTGCGTGGCCAGCCAGGAAGGGGACGCCATCCTGGCGCGGGCCCCCTACGTGGACATCGTGTTCGGGCCACAGACCCTGCACCGGCTGCCCGCGCTGTTGGACGAGGTGTACGAGTCGCGCCGGCCTCGGGTGGATGTCAGCTTCCCGGAGATCGAGAAATTCGACTGCCTGCCGCCGCCGCGCATGGAAGGTGTCACGGCGTTCGTATCCATCATGGAGGGCTGCAGCAAGTACTGCACCTTCTGCGTGGTGCCCTATACCCGGGGCGAGGAATTCAGCCGGCCGTTTGACGACGTGCTCACCGAGGTGGTGGATCTGGCCGAGCAGGGGGTTCGCGAGGTGACCCTGCTGGGGCAGAACGTCAACGGCTATCTTGGCCGGATGCATGACGGCGGCGAGGCGGACTTCGCGCTCCTGCTGCGATACGTGGCCCAGATCGAGGGGATCGACCG
>JBEPXV010000066.1:0-8241 GCA_041641695.1 Gammaproteobacteria bacterium
GGGCACGGGGGCACTCCCGAACGGGTCGGCGAGCGGGGCGGCCGCGCGGCGGCGTCCGGGTCAGCTGACGGCGGCACTGCATCAATGGTTCGGGTGCTCCCTCTGGGTTGGGATCCGTCCCCCGGCGGTCCGGCTCGTCCCCCCCGACCACTCGAACCGGGCGACCGGAGACGGGTTCGGTCTGCGGCCATGCGTCCTCACATTGAATTGTAGCAAATTGGAAGACTCCGTCCCGTGTCCGGCGGCGATACGCGGGCGACCGGACCACTACACGGCGCAGGTCACCGCCGCTGGTGCTGGCGCGTCAATCGGTGTATCTTTCCCGCGCGTCATGGAGCGGGGTGTCGCGTCGATCGGGCCCGCCAGGATCCGGTAGCTCACACAGCCCGTTGCGTGTAGATGCCAACCGGTTAATCTGTCTCGTCATGCCACATCACATACTGGCTCATCACCGCCGGCTGGTTCTCACCGCGACCGCTCTCAGTGTGCTCCTTTCCCTGTGGGCCCTGTACCTGGATCCGGTCATCAACGTGGACGGCATCCTGTACATCGAGGCTGCGGCGCATTTCTCCCTCGGAGAATGGGCCGCCGGGATCTCCGTCTACAAATGGCCGTTCTACTCGCTGATCATCGGCTCGGTGAGCTATCTCACGGGCCTGTCCGGCGGGCACGCCGCCTACCTCGTCAATGCCGGTCTGTACGCCCTTGTTATCGTCGGGTTCATCGCATTCGTCCAGGTGCTCGGCGGCAGGGGCCGCGTGTTGTGGCTGGCCGGGTTCGTCGCATTGCTGCATCCCGAGCTGAACATGTTCCGGTCGTTCGTGATCAGGGACGTGGGGTACTGGGCCTGCTACCTGTGGAGCCTGGCGTTTTACTTCGCGTATGCCCGCGGCGGCGATGCCCGGTTTTTGCTGGCCGGCGTCGCTGTGTCCCTGGCGGGATTCCTGTTCCGGATCGAAGGAATCGTGCTGCTCACCGTTCTGCCGGCCTGTCTCTACGCACACCATTCCGGGGAGGGGAAGCGCGCCGCGCCGGTACTGCTCGCCGCCGCCCTGGCCACCGGGGCGGCGATCGCCGCCGCGCCGCTGTGGCAGTACGTTTCAGAGGCGAATGTGTCGATCGGGTCCCTGCTGGAGGACCCGCTGGCCCATGTCGCCGGCAGCTGGGCCATGCTGGGCGACAGCCTGGCGGCCAGGCTCGCGGCCCTCGAAAAGGAATTTCCCGGCATCGCGTCGAGCGCCGCCGCTATGCCTGCCTATCTGGCCACGGTGCTGGCGATGGTCCTGCTGGAGCTCCTCAAGACCGTCGGCGTGGTGTTCTCCGGGCTCATCGTGTACGCATTTGCCAGGCGGAAAATACTCATCCCGGATGCCGTGCGGTCCTGGTGGTGGCTGGTGATCGGGATACAGGGCGTGCTGGTACTGCAGTTCGCTTTGTCCAATTTCTTCCTGGCAAAACGCTATCCGGTGGCCCTGGCGCTGACGCTCCTGCCTGTCGTTCCCTTCCTCCTGGAGGACATCTGGCGGCGCTGTGAGGCGTACGGCCGCCGGTACGCATGGCGCGCCGTGGCAATCGCGCTGCTCATCGGAATCCAGAGCCTCGATGGCCTGGACGTCGCGACCAGCAAGCACTATCTGCGCGATGCGGGGCTGTGGCTGCGCGCCAATGCGCCGCCCGGCGCCAGCCTCTACAGCAACGACCGGATACTCATTTATTATTCCGGCCTGGAGGAGGTGCGGCGCAACGCGGCGCACACGTGGGAGGAGGCCATGCAGGAGATCTGGACCGACAACTGGCAGTCCCACGACTATTTCGCCCTGGTCATGACGGCAGCCAACCGGCAGAACGAAGTGCTGCTGTTCCGCCGCATCAAGGCCGAGCCGGTCAAGACCTTCGCCAATGACGAGGGCGACCGGGTGCTGATCTTCCGCCCCGAGTAGGCGGAGACGCTCCCGCCAGCGCCTCCTGCGGCGCGACCGGCCGGTTACTGGCCACCCCGGACGAATCCGCCGATGCGCTCTATGGCGTCCGTCGCGGCGCCGACCGTGGGGGCAAACAGCTGAAACACGTGGGGCATGTGCTCGTAGACCTGGAGCTCGACATCGACGCCCTGCCCGGTCAGGCGCTCGGTGATCCGCCTGGCGTCGTCCAGCAGCACCTCCCGGTCGCCGACCTGGACCAGGACGCGGGACACTCCCGAGAAATCCCCGTACAAGGGAGACACGTAGGGGTCATCCATACGCGCTGCGCCCTGCACATACGCCTCGGACACCAGCCCCAGACGATCCGGCCTCAGGACCGGGTCGACGACCGCGCGCGTCTGCAGGGAGGGGCTTCGCCAGCCCAGGTCCACGGCCGGCGACATCACCACCACGGCATCGGGCAGGCGATCACCGCTGTCCTTGAGTTTCAGGCTGGTCGCAAGGGCCAGATTACCGCCGGCCGAATCGCCCGTGACCACCATCCCGCGGGCCGGTGCCGCGCCCTCCGGCCCGGCTTCCGTCAACCAGCGCCACGCCTCGACACAGTCGTCGAGCCCGGCGGGAAACGGATGCTCCGGCGCCAGCCGATAATCCAGGACGAACACGGCGTAGCCTGTCTCCCGCGAAATCCGCGCCGCCAGCGGCCGATAGCCGTCCGGGCTGCCCGACATCCAGGAGCCCCCGTGGATGTACAGCATGCGGTGATCCGGCCGCGCGCCCCGGGCAAGAACCCACTCTCCCACCGGCTGCGTTGACGCCAGCGTCCGGGCATCGACCCGCCGGGTGGCATCGTCCAGTCGCGAATAGTCGTCAATGACGGCGCGCACCGCCTCCACGTCGCCGCCGCAGTCGGCGACGCGCCGGGCTATATCCTCCAGGTGAGCCGTCATCGCCGCAACGGCGGGATCGGTTTCAGTCATCGGGTTTTCCGGCGCGACTCGCGCAGCAGGTTCTCCAGGTACTCGAAGCGGCTCACGGATATATCCATCCGGCGCTTCAGTTGATCGTCGCTCGCATCCACGAAGCGCAGCATGTCAGCGTAAAAGAACACATGAAAGCTGTCCAGATAGCGGATTTCGCGGTTGGTATTCAGGACCAGGTTGTCAATTCCGTAGAGATCTATGATCCGGGCATGCTTTTCGTGGGTCCATTTCCTGGCCGCGTGGCAAAAGCGCATCAATTGGTTGCGCGCCTTGGGGAGCTTCCTCAGCAGCGGCACGGCGTCGCTTTCATTGATCGGATTGGCGATATTGAACCAGGGTACCACGGCACGGCTCACGGCAATCACGGTCCTGACCCCGGCCGCCCTTACCGGCACGTAAATCGTGTTGGGCACGATGTCCTCCAGGCTGGCTTTCAGTCGCCGGTAGTCACCGTCCAGGACCTGCACCTGCCGGAAGCTGCATGGCCCGCGATACTTTTTCACCACCAGGTCACGGGGCGCGCAGCCCCGGCCGCGGCGCACCGACATCTGCCAGACGTCGCAGTGATGGCCCACCACGGACTTCAGCTCGAGATTGAGCCGCCCGGCGTTCAGGCAGGCGACATCATCGAGGGTCGGCTCGCTCATTCAGCCGGGCTCTATTCGCTCTCCACCATGGGCTGCTTTGATTCGTTTCTTGCCTCCACGACCGGGATGCGTAGCGCCTGTCCCGCTGCCGGCGCGGTGACATCATCATTGGTGAGGCGCAGCAGCCAGTACGGAATACCGTGGCCGTCGGCGATTCGCCACGGAGTATCCCCGGGCTTGACGGTGTATTCCTCGACGCCCGTTATCCGGTAATGCTGGTTGAACTCGTCCACCAGCGTCTGATGGAACTCGAAGCGGCTGGCCTCGAATGCGAGCCGCTCGTCGTCGCTGGATATCGGGAGGTCAACGTCGGTTCCCGACCGCAGCCCCTGGCTCGGCGAGATTCCGTTCAGCGACCGGAGTTCCTGGGTACCACCCAGCCCGAGCCAGTCGGCGTAATGGCCGAGGGTTTCCTCGGGCAGCACCGAGGTCACGTAGCGGGTCTGGCCATTCGCCTCCACCACCCGCACGGCGACGTTCACCTCCGCCATCATTCCGGCCATCGGCGCGGGCGCCTCCTCCCCGGTCTCCTCCGGTGCAGCGGCCGGCGCCGCGCCGTCGCCTGCCGGGGGCTCCGGCTCCCCGCCGCCGTCGGACGCGGCGACGCGGGTCTGTTCTACCAAGCCCGGTATTCGCAGCTTCTGGCCCGCGTGGATGATCGCCTCGCTGCCCAGATCGTTGGCCCGGATCAGTTCCCGGCAGCCCACTTTGAAGGCGCTCGCGATCCTGCACGCGGTATCGCCCTTTTGCACCTTGTAATACCCGTCGTCCGCCGAGGCAACCTGTTTCATGCCGGGGATGCGCAGCTTCTGGCCGATATGGATGATCGCACTGCTCCCCAGGCCGTTGGTGCGAATCAGTTGCCGGCAGTCCACGTCGAAGGACCTGGCGATCTCGCACGCCGTATCGCCCCGCTGCACGGTGTAGTAGCCATCCTGCGCCGCGGCGACCCGCTGCGAGGTGGTCGGCTTCGGCTTGCCTGGTATGTCCAGCTTCTGGCCTACCCGGATCAGGGCCCGGCGGCCGAGGCCGTTGAGCTGAATGAGGTCCTTGCACTCCACGGCGAAAGCCCGCGCGATCTGGCAGGCGGTATCCCCCCGCTGCACTACGTACTCCCTGCCGCTGATCTGCGGGTCCTCCGGGGGCAGTGACTCCAGTCTCGCGACGTGCGCCTGCCATCCACCGGACCGCCCGGGGAGGTTCAGGGCATACCCGTCGGGGATCAGGCGCCAGCCCTTCCAGACATAGCGCGTCAGTGCCGGGTTGAGCTCCTCGAGGGTGTCACGATCGATCTCGAAGACATCCAGGACCCGTTCTACCGAGGCGGGCCGCTTGAGAACGACGTGGGCGACCGCCAGCTCGCCGTCGGTCTTCACGGGGCCGAAATACTTGTCGGCATTGCGTGCCACGTAGCGGGCGGCGAGGAAGCTCGCGTAGAAATTCCTCACGGCGGTTCGAAAGGTCCGGGAGCGGTACTCGTTCAACACTTTCGTGTAGTCCGGCCCGACACTGCGGATTGCCCGCGCCATACCCGTAACACCGTAGTTGTAAGAGGTGATCACGAATGGATTGACCTGGGAGGGCTGTACCGACCTGTCCAGCTCGCCGGCGACTTCCATGAGGACGTCGGTGCTGCGGCGAAGGTACCGGGCCGCGGCCCGGGTGGCGCGTCCGGGATCGAAGCGTTCGTCGACCGTGGCGTCGAGCTGCAACCCCAGATTGCGGGCGGTGGCCGGCATGATCTGCCACAGGCCGGCGGCGCCGGCGCGCGAGTACGCCTTGGGGTTGTACGCAGATTCGACGAACGGCAGGTACAGGATGTCCTCGGACAGGTTGTGCTCCCGCAGAACCGTCAGGATGTCGTCACGGTAGCGCCCGAAGCGCCGCAATGCCTCGTGAAACCGGTCGCGGTTGCCGGTCTGACAACGGACCTGGCCCGCCGCGCGCCGGATGTTCTCCGCGTCGCGGTCGGGAAACAGCTCCAGATATGCGCGCTCCTCCCCGGTCCATGCCGGCTCCTTCCATGTCGCCTTCCTGGCGAGGGTCCGCAGGATGTCTTCGATCCGCTCGCGCTCGGCTTCGACGGACCGCGCGGACCGGGACCGGTCGCACGAATGCCGGCTGGAGATCACCGAGTAAACCCGGGCGGGATTCGCGCGGTCGTGAAACACCAGCTCGCTGGTTCCCCAGGTCGAGAACACCTTGACCCAGAAATCCACGCGGCGCTGGATCTCCGGCGGGCAGGGAAACGTCGTTCCACAGTCGAGCTCGTGTTCCTCCACGGCGGGCGGACGGGCGCCGGAGACGGGCGTGTACAGCAGCAAAAGCCCGAGCACTCCCCACGCCACCGCATGCGCCACGGCACCACATCTCGGATTTATCGACATCTGGGCGCTTCTAAAAATAGTGATATTTTTGTGAGAGCAAGGAAGCACCGCGCGCAGAACCGCAGTTTACATAGAGTAAATGAGGATTCGAGCACGGAGCTGACGCCGCTATCGCGGAAATAGCGCATTTTTGGAAGTGCCCATCTATGAATCCGGGAGCTCCATCGCGTCAGTGGCACCCTACACTCCAAACGGCTCGAGTAAAATGATGCAATCCTGGCATTGTCGGCAAGGCGTGTTCCCGCGGATTATAGATGAGTATGCTCCTGAAAATAGTCTCTTTGACGATTGTTTTCGCGGCCGTGCTGGCAGGCGGCGCCGTGGTGAAGAACCAGGTCCCGCTCACCGATCCGCCGGGCCTGGTCAAGCGGTTGGCGATCTATCTGACGCGCAACAGCGCCCGCACCCGAGCCGACCACGAGCTTCCCGAGCTGCGCAGCCGCGCGTACGCCCTGCCCCCGGAGCGGGTGTTCGAGCTGGCCGCCAAGGCGGCGCAGGACGCCGGGTGGCGCATCGTGGATCGGGATGCCGGCGGGCGCGAGCTGCGGGCCGTCGTGTCGACGCCCTGGCTGAAATTCAAGGACGACATCCACATCGAGCTGGGCCGGGACCCGGAAGGCGGCACGGCCGTGTCAATCGAGTCGCGGTCGCGGGTCGGGCGTGCTGACTTCGGCGCCAACATCGCGCATATCATCGAGCTCCACCGGCGGCTGGACGCGCTGGCGGGATAACACGACGCGGTCCGTTTTCATCCTTCCCGGCCGGGCCGCCTGGCGCACCCGTCCCGCTACGCCCCCCGTTCGATGGCGTGAATCTTCTCGCGCTGGGACTTGCGGCAGAAACGGCGCAGCTCGTTCAGCATGGCGTTGGTCCTGCGGGGGTGGATGTACTCCTTTTCCAGCTTCCGGCAGTATTTCGCCGCGAATCGATTCGCGGTCTTGTAGCGCTCCCGCAGCTGGCGGCTCATGCCGCCCTGATACCGATACCGGTCGAAGAGGCGCCGGTGCATGCCCGGCCCGCCGTAAAGATCGGTGAGCAGCACGTACTTGTCCACCTCCGCCTGGATCTCGAGCTCCAGCAGGGAAACGTCGACCCGGTGCTTGGACCGCCAGCAGAAATGCACGAAATGGCTTACTCCCTCCACTGCCAGGCAAAACATGTTCATCGACGCCCGCCCGCCTGTAGAGTCGTCCAGCGCATCAACGACACAGTGATCCAGGTACAGCGATACGTCGACGTCTTCGCCGTCCTCGCGGAAAATCAACTGCTCCATGGGCTGATGCGGGCTGCCGTACTGGCGCGCGAACGCGGGGTCGGTGGTCGTGAAATCGGCGACCCGGTGCCCGAGGTCGATTTCATATACCTGCTGGATGACCCCCTGGAGCGTGTTCAATCCCATGTTCAGTGCCGGTTATCGCTGCCCGCGTCGTCCGGCACGACATCGATGCCCTCGCTGCGCAGTTGCTCCGCGGCCCGCGTGCTCCCCGACCGGCGCCACAGCTCATAGAGGCCGAGCAGGTCCGAGTCCGAGCGCGACTCCACCGACATGTGGATCTCGGAGATCACGTCGCGCATTTCATTGAAATGCATGGCCAGGTCCTGGAATATCCGCGAGAAAACCCGCTCCCGGACGGTGGCGGCACGGCACTCGCTCAGCCACTCGTAGGCGCATTCGCCCATCTGAACGTAGTACCGGACCCCGACACGACGCCGTTCAAGATTGTGGGAGAACCACCCGGAAAGGAACAGCGCCAGGTCTCCCAGCTTCTTGAGATAGTCGCGCCTGGCCTGGAGATCTCTGGCGCCGGCGGCGTTGCAGTACAGCACGGCCAACGGCTCGATCTGAATGCCCTCCTCCTCGTCCTGATCGAACAACTGGTCGCTGCGCACGTACCGCGTCAGCAGATGAGTGAGGTACACAACGGTTTCGTCGCACACATCGACGTTCTGACTCGACACGGAGTCGCTCACCGATTCATGGAAGAAGGATTCGACGTTCACGGCTTCGACAATCTCAGAGCTCATAAGTACGACACACTCCAACGGGTTCAGGTTATGTTGCAGTCATTCTTCTACAACATGGTCGAGCCGATGCAAAACCAGCAGTCAAGGCGGGCTGCTGCTAACCAGGAAGCCGCCCGCAGGCCCTGCTATACTTATATGTTCTCTCCCGGAAACACGCCTGTCAGCGCATCTCTCCACGCATCGCCTGCTCTTCGAACAGGCGCGATGTTTCCCCCTTGTCGTAGCAAGCCATGAACGTATCCACCATGCCGCGGTCCAGGTGCGGGGCGAACCATTC
>JBEPXV010000067.1:0-8157 GCA_041641695.1 Gammaproteobacteria bacterium
GTTTCATATCGCGCCGCGCCGCCTCCATGGCCTTCTGGACCGCCAGCGGCACTTCGCGCGCCTTGCCCCGCCCCATGCCGACACGGCCCTTGCCGTCACCAACGACGGTGAGCGCCGAGAAGCCGAAGATCCGGCCGCCCTTCACCACTTTGGCGACGCGCCGGACGTTGATCAGCTGTTCGATCTGGTCCTCGGAGCGTGTCTCGTTGTCTTTCGCCGTTGCTGCCATAATCAGTTACCGTCCCAAAATTCCGACTAACAAATCCAATTAGAATTCCAACCCGTTTTCACGCGCCGCCTCGGCGAGCGCCTTGACACGACCGTGGTACTTGAAGCCGGAACGATCAAAGGCCACGCGGGTAACGCCCGCCGCCTTCGCATTCTCGGCAATCGCCTTGCCCACGATCGACGCGGCTTCGATGTTGCCGCCGCTCTTCACGGCGGTGCGGATCTTGGGATCCACGGTCGACGCATTGGCCAGCACCCGACCGGTCTGGTCATTGATGATCTGCGCATAGATGTGCCGCGGCGAGCGGAACACGGACAAGCGCGCCACGTTCATGCGCTTGATCTGCTCCCGTGTCTTGCGAGCCCGTCGCAGCCGCGTAATTTTTCGCTGATGCATGGAATCTGTCGCCTACTTTTTCTTGGCCTGTTTGCGCAAGACGTATTCGTCGGCATAACGAATACCCTTGCCCTTGTACGGCTCCGGCGGCCGGTACGCGCGGATCTCCGCGGCGACCTGGCCGACCTGCTGCTTGTCGGCGCCCCGGACCACGACCTCCGTCTGGGTCGGTGTTTCCACACTTACGCCTTCCGGCACGTCATAGGCCACCGGATGCGAGAAGCCGAGGGTCAGATTCAGCTTCTGGCCCTGCGCCTGGGCCCGGTAGCCCACACCGATGATCGTCAGCCGCTTCTCGAAGCCGTTGGTCACGCCGTTCACCATGTTGTTCACAAGGGCTCGGGTGGTGCCCGCCAATGCCACGGCTTCCTTCGAATCAACGCGCGAACGGACTTTGAATGCGCTGTCTTCCTGCGCCACTTCGACGAGCTCATGAGCGGCGATGCGCAGCTCACCCTTCGGCCCCTTCACGGACACGTTCTGTCCGTCAAGCTTGAGCTCGACCCCCGAGGGAATGGTTACCGGCGCGTTGGCGATTCTGGACATGACTGTTTATCTCAAAGCCTTGAAATTCAAATTGCCGCGATCAGGTGACCGTGCAGACGACTTCGCCGCCGATGCCGGCCCTGCGGGCAGCGCGGTCGGTCATCACGCCCCGCGAGGTGGAGATTACGGCGATCCCCAGCCCGCCGTTCACCGACGGCAGCTCTCCGGCGCTCTTGTGAACCCGCAGCCCGGGTCGACTGACTCGCTTCAGCTCGGCAATCGCCGGCTCGCCGCGATGGTACTTGATCCGCACCCTGATCACGGGCTTGCCGTTCGCTTCTTCCATCGAGTAATCCTCGATATAGCCCTCGTCCTTAAGTACCTGGACCACGGCGCGTTTCACCTTGGACGCCGGCGCGTCCACCGAGATCTTCTCGGCTATCTGGGCGTTGCGAATCCGGGTCAGCAGATCGGCGATCGGGTCGGTCATCATAGTATGTGTTCCTCTTGCTCTGCCCTTACCAGCTCGACTTCATGACGCCGGGGGCTTCACCTTTCATGAAGATCTCCCGAAGCTTGTTGCGGCATACGCCGAACTTGCGGTAAACGCCACGGGGGCGTCCCGTCAGGACGCAGCGGTTCCGGCGCCGCACGACGCTCGAGTTCCTCGGCAGTTTCTGCAGGTCGAGCATCGCCTGGAAACGATCGTCTACCGACAGGCTCTCGTCGCTCACGCGCTGGCGCAGCGCATCCCGACGCGTCCGGTACTTGGACTCGAGCTTCGCGCGCTTGCGCTCTTTGGCAATCATTGACTTCTTCGCCATGGTTATCAGCTCATCAGTTGCGAAGTGGAAAATCAAACGACCGCAGAAGCGCCTCGGCTTCCTCGTTCGTACCAGCGGTCGTCGTTATGGTGACATCCATGCCCCGGATCGCGTCGACCTTGTCGTAATCGATCTCCGGGAACACGATCTGCTCCTTCAACCCGAACGAGTAGTTGCCCCGGCCATCGAAGGATCTCTGGCTCAGGCCGCGGAAATCCCGGATCCGCGGAATGGCTATGCTGATCAGCCTGTCCAGGAACTCGTACATGCGCATGCGCCGCAGGGTCACCTTGCACCCGATCGGCCAACCCTCCCGGATCTTGAAGTTGGCAACCGACTTCCGTGCATTGGTGACCACGGGCTTCTGACCGCTGATCAGGGCCAGTTCCTCGGAGGCAGCTTCCAGGATCTTCTTGTTCCCCACGGCTTCTCCGAGACCCATGTTCAATGTGATCTTGGTGATACGCGGCACCTGCATCGGGCTCTGGTAGCCGAACTGCTCCGTGAGCCGGGGAACCACCGTATTCTGATAATGTTCTGCTAAGCGGGCCATTTGTTGCTAATCACTCGATGTCCACGACTTCCTGATTGGATTTGAAAATACGCACCTTGCGGCCGTCTTCCAGGAACTTGAAACCCACCCGGTCCGCCTGCTTGGTGGTCGGGTTGTACAACGCCAGATTCGACAGATGAATAGGCGCCTCTTTCTCGATGATGCCGCCCTGAACACCCTTCATCGGGTTGGGCTTGGTGTGCCGCTTGACCAGGTTCACGTCGTTCACCAACGCCCGGCCGTCCGGCATGACCTGCAGCACTTCGCCGACCTTGCCGCGGTCGCGCCCCGTCAGCACGACAACTTCATCACCTTTTCGAATCTTGTGCATACTTGCGACAACCTTGACCGTTGTTACAGGACCTCTGGGGCCAGTGAAATAATCCGCATGAACCGCTCGGTGCGCAGCTCGCGCGTCACCGGGCCGAAAATACGGGTGCCGACCGGCTGAAACTGATTGTTCAGCAGCACGGCCGCGTTGCGGTCGAAGCGGATCAGCGACCCGTCGTTGCGACGCACACCCTTGCGCGTACGGACCACTACCGCATTGAAAACCTCGCCCTTCTTGACGCGGCTGTTCGGCATCGCTTCCTTGATGCTGATCTTGATGATGTCACCGATTCCGGCATACCGGCGCCGGGAGCCCCCGAGCACCTTCACGCACTGCACCTTCCGGGCGCCGCTGTTGTCCGCTACTTCCAGTACACTCTGCATCTGTATCATGACCGGCCCCCTACAACGCTCTTTCGAGCACTTTCACCAGGCGCCACGACTTGCGCTTGGAGATCGGCCGGCACTCTTCAACCAGCACCCAGTCGCCTTCCTGGCAGGTATTCTCCTCGTCGTGAGCAAGCACCCGGGTGCTCCGCTTGACGTACTTCTTGTACAGCGGATGCTTCACCCGGCGCTCGATGACGACGGAAATAGTCTTGTCGGCGCGACTGGCGCGTACTTTGCCCGTCACCGAGCGCGTGTTCTTCACCGCTTCACTAGTCGACTCACTCATTGCCCGGCTCCCGCGGCGCTCGACCGGTTCTTCTCGACCTTCACGGTCTCGATGCGGGCGATATCCCTGCGCAGTTCCTTGAAGCGGGCCGGCGTGCCGAGCTGGCCCGTGGCGCGCTGCATGCGCAGATTGAACTGCTCGCGGCGCAGCTCCACCAGCTCCTTGCGCAGTTCCTCGTCGCTCATCTTTCTCAATTCGGATGCTTTCATTCGCCCAATTACCTACTTGCTGGTTACCTGCTTACAAATGTCGTGGACACCGCGAGCTTGGCGCTGGCCAGCCGGAATGCTTCACGCGCCAGCGACTCGCTGACACCTTCCATCTCGTACAGCACGTGGCCCGGCTTGATCTCGGCAACCCAGTACTCCGGATTACCCTTGCCCTTGCCCATGCGAACTTCCAGGGGCTTTTTCGAAACCGGCTTGTCCGGGAATACCCGGATCCAGATCTTGCCGCCGCGCTTGATGTGGCGGGTAAGCGCCCGGCGCGCCGCCTCGATCTGGCGGGCCGTGACCCGGCCGCGCCCCGTGGCTTTCAGGGCGTACTCGCCGAAGCTGACTTCATTGCCCCGGCTGGCCAAACCCCGATTGCGGCCTTTCTGGCGCTTTCTATACTTGGTGCGTTTCGGTTGCAGCATTTTTGGCTAACTCGTCGCAGCGGTGGCTTCCGAGGCGGATTCGATCTCGCCTTCACTTTCGAAAATCTCGCCCTTGAAAATCCAGACTTTCACGCCTATCACGCCGTAGGTGGTGTGCGCCTCGGCCAGGCCGTAGTCTATGTCCGCCCGCAGGGTATGCAGCGGCACCCGGCCCTCGCGGTACCACTCGGTGCGAGCGATCTCGGCGCCGTTCAGGCGGCCCGCCACCATCACCTTGACGCCCTGGGCACCCAGGCGCATAGCACTGGTGACCGCGCGGCGCATGGCGCGGCGAAACATGATCCGCTTCTCGAGCTGCTGGCAGATATTCTCCGCCACCAGCGTGGCATCCAGCTCCGGCTTGCGGACTTCCTCCACCGCGATCTGGACCGGAAGCTCGGTGAGCTTGCGGACTTCGTTGCGCATGCGCTCGATGTCCTCGCCTTTTTTGCCGATCACGATGCCGGGCCGCGCGGTGTGAATCGTCACGTTCAGATTGTTCGCCGGCCTTTCAATCGTGACCCGGCTCACCGCGGCGTTGGACAGACGCTTCCGGAAGTATTCGCGGACCTTCATGTCGATCGCGAGGTTGTTCGCGTACTGCTTGTTCGGCGCGTACCAGCGCGCGTTCCAGTCCCGGATGACCCCCAGGCGATAACCATTTGGCTGTACTTTCTGGCCCATGACCGCTCCGCTTAGTTTTCGCCGACCGCCACTGTAATGTGGCTGGTACGTTTAAAGATGGAGCCGGCCCTGCCCTTGGCACGGGCGCGCCAGCGTTTCAGTGTCGGGCCTTCGTTGACGCAGATCTCGGTGATCTTCAGCTCGTCAATATCCGCCCCGTCGTTGTGCTCGGCGTTGGCGATCGCCGATTCCAGGGTTCGCCGGACCGGCAGCGCGGCCTTCTTCGGGCTGAACTGCAGGATCTCGAGAGCCCGGCCCACCGCCAGACCGCGAATCTGGTCGCAGACCAGCCTGGCCTTCTGCGGCGATATGCGTACGTACTTGGAAGTCGCCTTCGTCTGCATGGTCATCCCCTACCTGGCCTTCCTGTCCGCCACATGCCCCTTGAACGTGCGGGTCGGCGCGAACTCGCCCAGCTTGTGGCCCACCATGTTCTCGGAAATCAGGATCGGCACGTGCTGACGCCCGTTGTGCACGGCGATGGTCAGGCCGACGAACTCCGGCATGACCGTGGAACGCCGCGACCAGGTCTTGATCGGCCGCCGGCTGTTTTCCTGGCGCGCTTTCTCGACCTTGGCCCACAAGTGGTGGTCGACGAACGGGCCTTTTTTTATCGAACGTGGCATAACTGCTCAATCCTCTTTAACTAGTCGTCGAGCGCCTTTAGCGTTTGCGGCGGCGAATGATCATCGACTGGGTGCGCTTGTTGGCGCGCGTGCGGTAGCCCTTGGTCGGCACGCCCCAGGGGCTGACCGGGTCGCGGCCGCCCGACGTGCGGCCTTCGCCGCCGCCGTGGGGATGATCCACCGGGTTCATGGCCACGCCGCGGACCGTGGGCCGGATGCCCCGCCAGCGCTTGGCGCCCGCCTTACCCAGCTTCCTGAGACTGTGCTCGGCGTTGCCGACCTCGCCGATGGTTGCGCGGCAGTCCAGGTGGACCCGGCGAACCTCGCCGGAGCGCAGCCGCAGCTGGGCGTACTCGCCCTCGCGGCCGAGGCACTGCACCGATGCGCCCGCCGAACGGGCCAGCTGCCCGCCCTTGCCGGGCTTCATCTCGACGCAGTGCACGACGCTGCCCACCGGGATGTTGCGCAGCGGCAGGGCGTTGCCCGGGGCAATGGGCGCGTGCTCACCCGAAACCAGCTTCTGTCCCTGTTTCACGCCGCGGGGCGCGAGAATATAACGCCGTTCGCCGTCCGCGTACAGCAGCAATGCAATATTCGCACTGCGATTCGGGTCATACTCCAGCCGCTCCACCTTCGCCGGCACGCCGTCCTTGTTCCGGCGGAAGTCCACCATGCGGTACTTTCGCTTGTGTCCGCCGCCGCGCTGGCGGACAGTCATGCGGCCCTGGTTGTTGCGCCCGTCGATCACCGTCTTGGATTCCACCAGCGAGCGATGCGGCGGGCCCTTGTGCAGGGCCGGGTCCACGACCCGTATCGTGCCGCGCTGGCCGGGTGTTCGGGGTTTCAGCTTGTTCAGTGGCATAAGGCTATTGTCCTGTCCGGTTTACTGCTGGCCGCCGGTGAAATCGATGTCCTGCCCGGCTTTCAGCCGGACGTAGGCTTTCTTCCAATTGCTGCGCGCGCCGGGCGTGCGGCCGAACCGCTTCACCTTGCCGCGTATATTGGCAACCTGGACCCGCTCGACATTCACGTCGAACGCGAGCTCCACCGCCTGCTTGATTTCCTGCTTGCTGGCATCGGGCAGCACCTCGAATGCGACCTGGTTGCCCTGGTCGGCGATGCGCGTGCTCTTCTCCGAAATGATCGGCGAAACCAGAATCTGATACAGTCGCTCGGGTTTCATTGCAGCCACTCCTCGATCTGCTTGACCGCGTCGGAAGTCATCACCACCTTCTCGTGCCCCACCAGGAGCACCGGATCGACCTCGCGCGCCTCGCAGACATTGACCCGGTGAAGGTTGCGCGCCGCCAGCCACAGGTTCTGGTCATAAACGTGTGTCACGATCACCGCGTCCTCGGCACCCAGGGACTTCAATACCCCGGCCAGCTTCCCGGTCCGCGGCTCGGAGACCATCACGTCGTCGCACACTGTCATGCGTCCCTGCCTGGCCACCTCCGACAGGATGGAGCGCAGACCGGCCCGATACATCTTGCGGTTGACCTTCTGGCTGAAATCCCGGTTCGAAGCCGGAAACACCTTGCCGCCGCCGCGCCACAAGGGGCTGCGTATGGTGCCGGAGCGCGCGCGGCCGGTGCCTTTCTGGCGCCAGGGCTTGGTGCCGCCGCCCTGCACCGCGGCCCGGTTCTTCTGGGCCCGGGTGCCGGAGCGTGCACCGGCCAGGTAAGCCGTCACGACCTGGTGAACCAACGGTTCGTTGAAGTCGGTGCCGAATGTCGCATCGGACACCTCGAGGCTTCCCGACTGCTCGCCGTCTGACTTGAGTACCGCCAGTTCCACTGTCATTGACCTCGTTTCGCTTTGATGCTCGGCCGGACCATTACCGTCCCGCCCTTGGGACCGGGTACCGCGCCCTTGATCATCAGCAGGTTGCGCTCCGCATCAACCCGCACCACTTCGAGCCCCTGCTGGACGCGGCGGGCATTGCCCATGTGGCCCGCCATCTTCTTGCCCGGAAACACGCGGCCGGGGTCCTGGCACTGGCCGATGGAGCCGGGCGTCCGGTGGGTCAGCGAAGCGCCGTGGCTGGCCCGGCCGCCGCGGAACCCGTAGCGCTTGACCACGCCGGCGAATCCCTTGCCGATGGTCGTGCCCTGGATATCCACCTTCTGACCCGCCTCGAACAGGTCGACGCCGAGCTCCGCGCCCGGCTCGAGCGTCTGTTCGCCGGCGTCCTGGTCCTGGTAGCGGAACTCCCACAGCCCCGCGCCGGGCTCCACGCCGGCCTTCTTGAAGTGCCCGGCCATGGGCTTGGTCACCCGGTTGGGCCGCCGCGATCCGGTGGTGACCTGCACGGCCTGGTAACCGTCCCGGTCGCCGGTCTTGAGCTGTGTCACGCGATTGGCGTCCACCGCCAGTACCGTGACCGGTACCGATGTGCCGGTTTCGGTGAACACGCGCGTCATGCCCACTTTCTTGCCTACGAGCCCTAATGCCATTGTCGTTTACCTTATGTTACGTCAGCTGCGCAAAACTAGTTGAGCTTGATCTCGACATCGACGCCCGCCGCCAGGTCCAGGCGCATCAGGGCGTCCACGGTCTTGTCCGTGGGCTCCACGATATCCATGATCCGCTTGTGGGTACGCACTTCGAACTGGTCCCGCGCCTTCTTGTTCACGTGCGGCGAACGCAGCAGAGTAAACTTCTCGATGCGCGTGGGCAGCGGGATCGGGCCGCGCACCACCGCGCCGGTGCGCTT
>JBEPXV010000068.1:0-8144 GCA_041641695.1 Gammaproteobacteria bacterium
TCGGCGCCGACGGCCACACTTACAACATCAACGCGGACACCGTGGCCGGGAAGCTGGCAATCACCCTGAACGCCGAAAAGCTCATTCTGTTGACCAATACCGTCGGTGTGCTCGACCGGAGCGGCGCCCTGTTGACGGGGTTGAACGCGGCCGACGTGGAACGCCATATCGCCGACGGCACCATCTCCGGCGGTATGCTGCCGAAGATCCGCTGCGCCCTGGATGCCGTCAACAGCGGCGTGCGCGGCGCCCATATCATCGACGGGCGCGTCCGCCATGCTGTGCTGCTGGAAATTTTCACGGACTCCGGTATCGGAACGCTGATCAACCGCTGACCGCGAGGCGGCGGGCCCGGGAGAAAACTCAGTAGGCCCGGGGCCGCGCCCACTTCCCGTAAACCGGGGTTGGTGCTCGATGCGTCATCTCCTGGGTCCCGATCGAATGGGAAGGCGGGGCATGCAAAGCGGATACAACCACGCCGGCGCCACAGCGCCCCGGGCGGCAGGCCGAAGTCCCGGGCGTCAGCCCGGAGGGAGCTCGTCGTCGTGTCCGGCCGCCCGCAGGCAGCGCCGGGTATTGTCCAGCATCCGTTCCTGGAGCGCCTCGAGGGCCGCGGACGCGCCGCCGGCGACCTGCTCGCGCGTGATGTACATCGGCTCGCCGAAGTGCTCATGGATGGTGGCGAACGGCTTGGGGATCTTGTGCCGGTCCCAGCTGCTGGCACGCCACTGGCGATCGGCTTCCAGGTGGTAGGGCACGAGCGGGCAGCCCGCCAGGGCCGCGACCCAGACCGCGCCCGGCTGGCAGCGATATGCCGGCCCGCGGGGCCCGTCCGGGGAGATCGCGCCGCTGTGCCCGCGGCGGACAACGCGCACCATATCGCGCGCCGCCTGGCTGCCGCGGAACGAGGATGAGCCGCGAACGCAGATGTTGCCCAGCACTTCGATGGCGCGGGCGATGAGGTCGCCGTCCCGGCTGGCGCTGGTCATCATGGCCACCTTCTGATTGCGAAGCCGGCACACCCCCATCGCGATGTTGTTGTGCCAGCTGCAGTAGATCCAGGGCTGGTTGCCGGCGCGGAGGTCATCGATATACGCCGCGCCCACCCGGCGCACCCGGCAGGTGCCCATGATCCCCAGCATCACTCCCTTGAACACCAGCGGCACCGCCGCCAGGGCGAAACGGTTCAAACCCTCACCGGCGCAGCACGTTGAATGAAAGCCGGCGGATCAATCACTCCGGTCTCCACCCAGGCGTGCCACGTTCTTCTCGAGCTTCCTCACCCGAAGCAGCAGGCGGTACAGTTTCTTCATCACCGACACGTTGCGGGTATAGTCACTGAAAGGCTGCGCCGGCCCGGCGGCGTAGGTCCCGGGCTCGGTGATGTCCTCGGTCACCCCCGCGCGGTGGACCAGCACGACGTCGTCGGCGATGGTCTTGTGATCAAGGATGCCGGTCTGCCCGCTGGCGATGACGCGCTTGCCCAGGCGCGATGACCCGGAGATCCCCGTGTGGGCCACCAGCACGCAGTCTTCGCCGATGAACACGTTGTGGGCAAGGTGGCACAGGGCGTCGATCTTGGCCCCCCGGGAGACGCGCGTCTCGTGGTAGGTCGCCCGGTCGATGGTCACGTTGGCAGACACCACCACGTCGTCCTCGATCACCACGATGCCCTTCTGCGGGATCCGGTGATAGCGGCTGACCTCGTCGCGCGCGAAGCCGAACCCCTCGGCGCCGATGACGCAGCCCGGCTTGAGACGGACCCGGTGGCCGATGCGGCAGTGGCGGCCGATGAACACGCCCGCCAGCACCAGCGTGTCGTCGCCGATGACGACACCGGTCTCGATGACGGCGTTGGACTGCACCACCACCCGTTCGCCGATCACGACATCCCGGCCGATGACCGCTCCCGGGCCGATGGTCGCGCTGTCCGGCACCCGGACCGATTCGTGGACGACGGCGCTGCCATGGATGCGCGGCCATTCGTGGTCATGGTAGTCCACGTCGTCGAACGCCTGGCGCATCACCGCATGCGCCAGTTCGACCTGCTCGCTCACGATGATTCCCAGCCCTTCGACGGTCTTCAGCCGCGCGGCCATCTCCGGCGACGTCACTACGGCGGCCGGCGGCGACTCGAGAAGGCTGTCGAGGAGTTTCGGGTCGGCGGTGAAAACGAGGCTGCCGGCGTGGTAGCCCTCCGCCGGCGAGAACTCGCTGAACCGGGTCTCCGGCCGGTGGACATCCACCGCATAGGGTGTTTCCTTGAATCGCTGGAAAAGCTCGCCAACCTTCGTGCTCATGAATGCGTTCTCCGCTACTTAGCCGTCCGCCGTGCGCACCGGGTCCGGCACGGTCTTGTCGGCCTGTTCAACATTTACCCGGGTCAACAATACCGCGCCTGCCGCGAACAGCACCAGCAGTACCAGTATGGAGGCGCGGTTGCTGCCGGTCAGCACCGCCACCCAGCCCACCAGCACCGGCCCCAGCACCGCCGCGAACTTGCCGAGCAGGTTGTAGAAGCCGAAGAATTCCGCCGAGGCCTTCCTGGGGATCAGGCGCGCGTAGAGCGAGCGGCTCAGCGCCTGAACCCCGCCCTGCACCAGGCCGATGGCGATGGCCATGCCGTAGAACTCCCAGGTCTCGTCCATGACGAATGCCCATACGGTGATTCCGGCGTAGACGCCCAGTCCGATCAGAATCCCCCGTTTCGGCCCGATTCGCTGTCCGATCATCCCGAAGACGAGTGCCGAGGGAAAACCGACGAACTGGACGATCAGCAGCGCCGCTATCAGGTCCCGGGAATCGAAGCCCAGAGCGAGACCGTAGTCCACCGCCATGCGGACGATGGTGTCGAGCGCGTCGATGTAGAGCCAGTAAGCCGCCAGGAAAACCACCACCTGCCGGTACTGGCGCACCCGTCCGAGGGTCGTGCGAAGCTGACGCCATCCCGCGGGGACGGCCTCGGCCCAGCCGAGGTCCGAGGGGCGCCGGCGCTCGGTGACATTGCGCGCCAGGGGGATGGTGAACAGTGCCCACCACAGGGCCGTGACCAGGAACGCCAGCTTCACGGCCTGGTCCACCGAGGCCAGACCGAACCAGGCCGGCTGCAGCGTCATGAGCACGCAGCCGCCGAACAGGATGCCGCCCCCCAGGTAGCCGAGGCCGAAGCCCAGAGAGGAAGCCCACTCGTAGCGGCTGGGCGGGGCAACATTGACGATCAAGGCGTCGTAGAACACGTTGGCCCCCGCGAAGCCGATGGCGGCGAGGACGTAGGCGGAGACCGCCATCGGCCACTGGCCTTCCCCCACCGCGGCCAGAGAGGCGGTGAACAGGACGCCGAGGCCGGCGAAGAACAACAGCATCCGCTTCTTGTAGGTTCCCTGGTCTGCGATGGCGCCGAGGATGGGGGCCAGGACCAGCACCAGAAGGCTGGACAAGGAGTTGGCGACGCCCAGGCGGAAGGTGCTCTCGGTGGCAGGAACGCCGGCGCTCCAGTACTCCTTGAAGAAAATAGGGAAGAAGCCGGCGATTACCGTGGTGGCGAACGCCGAATTGGCCCAGTCGTAGAACGCCCACGACCAGATCTTCTTGCTGTTTCGGGTCAACGGGCGCGCCGCAACGCTCGCTATTCGTGCGCGATGGGCTTATCGGTGAACAGGTACTCCCGCAGCTGCTTGTCCAGGACATCGTCATGCCGGCGTATCCACTCCAGCACCATAGCGGCGTGCTCCTTCTCCTCGTCCCGGTTGTGGGCCAGGATCGCCGCCAGCTCCTTGTCCTTGCAGGCATTTACCCGCTGGTTGTACCAGTCTACCGCCTCGAACTCTTCCATGAGCGAAGTAATCGCGCGGTGCATGTCGCGGGTCTCGTCGGACAGTTCCTCGACGGGCTCGTGGTAACCTTCGTTTGCCATGCTGAAATCTCCAGAAAAGTCGGTTTGACTGACAATCCCGGCGTATATTACGTGGGATGCGGTTGCGAATAAACGCCTGTTGAAATCCCCCGCTTCGGTACTATCATTGAGCCTGGATGAGCCGGGTGGTCCGCACGCAGCGACGGGCGCGGTCGCCGGCTCACAATCCTGAAACCGGAGGGCAGCACATGCTTGACAAACACGAACAATGGCGCGCCCTGTGTGATGAGCACGAGGTGGCGCGCGCCTCGTATTTCGCCAACTCCCGGATGCTGACGGACAAGTACGCCCGGGTGTTCCAGGGCGATCACAGCGCGGCGCCGACCGAGCAGGAGATCCAGCGCGCCCGGGAGGCGCGTGAGAAATGGGAGGACGTCAGGCGGCGCATGGACGAGTTCGTGATGAGCAACACCTGACCGGCTGTCCGGCGAACCGTCCGGCGGCCCCGCTCCGGGACCAGACGGTTCGCGTTCCCTGCCCGTTGCCGATTTCGTCCAATGCCGGTGCCGCAATGCACCTGTCGACGCCGAATCCGCCGGTAGCCGGGGCGGCTCCCCGCCGCGGCCGGCTGGAAGCGACCCATGCCTGACGCCGGCGCAAGGGGCTTGCGCGGCGCGCTTCTGAGGCTCACCGAAAGCGCCTGGTTCCAGCAGGCCATTATCGCGCTCATCGTCGTCAACGCGGTAACGTTGGGCCTGGAGACCTCGCAATCCGTGATGGCTCGTGCCGGTGGCGTGCTGACGGTGCTGGACCGCCTGATGCTGTCCATTTTCGCGTTCGAGATCGCAGCCCGGATCATCGCCCACGGCGCCCGGTTCTTTCGCGACCCGTGGAGCGTCTTCGACTTCCTGGTGGTGGGCGTCGCGGTGGTGCCGGCCACCGGGAACTTTTCCGTCCTGCGCGCGCTGCGGGTGCTGCGGGTGCTGCGGCTGGCGTCGGCGGTGCCGCGCATGCGCCGGGTCGTCGAGGCGCTGCTGGCGGCGCTGCCCGGGCTCGGCGCCGTGGTGGCCATACTCGGGCTCATCTTCTATGTCGCCGGCGTCATGGCGACCCACATCTTCGGCGACGAGTTCCCCGCCTGGTTCGGGACCCTGGGCCGCAGCGTCTATTCCCTGTTCCAGGTCATGACCCTGGAAAGCTGGTCGATGGGCATCGTGCGGCCCGTTATGGAGGTGTACCCGTACGCCTGGGCTTTTTTCGTCACCTTCATCCTGGTTTCCACGTTTACCATGCTCAACCTGTTTATTGCCGTCGTGGTCAACGCCATGCAGAGCCGTTACCACCAGGAGGAGGCCGTGCAGGCCGAGGCGGCCCACAACGAGCGTGTCAAGCTGCTCGACGAGATCCAGGCCCTGCGCACGGAAGTCCGCGAGCTGCGGGGTACGCTGGCCTCGTCGCGGGGCACCGATTAGCGGATTGCGGCCGCCTTTCGTCCGGCCGTTTCTCGCCGCTGAACGGCGCGCGCAGGGTCCGCAGGGGTGCGCGTGCTATCGTATGTGGTATGAACATTCAACCCAATCCCGAATGGAGGATGACCATGTTGAACGCAACAATGAAACGACTCGTGGTCCTGGTGGCGGGCCTCGGCCTGCTGTCGACGACCTTCGCCGGCGTCGTCAACGCGGCGATGATCGGAACCCAGCCCGCCGTGACCATGGAGCAGCGCGCCGAGTACGTCAGTGACATCAAGGGCTGGCTGGCCCAGGACGAGGTCCGGAAGCAGCTGGTCGAGCTGGGCGTCGATCCGGCGGACGCCAGCGATCGAGTCGCAAGCATGACGGCGGAGGAGCTGCAGACTCTGCATACCAGGATAGACGAGCTGCCCGCCGGGGCCGGAGTCATCGAAGTGATCGGCATCGTGTTCGTCGTACTGTTGATCCTCGAGCTTGTCGGCGTCACGAATATCTTTAGCAGGATCTAGCGAATCCCCGGTCGACGACGTCATTGCGAGGAGCGCCGCGACGAAGCAATCCATTGGCTGTTGCCCGGCAAGTGGTCTGGATAGCTTCGCTACGCTCTGCTGCCGGCGCAGGGATGTGCCGAATACGGAGTCAGGGGCGCAATGACGATGTGCCCGCCGGGAGGTTTTCCGGAAACCTCTCGGCGGGGTCGGGCCGCGCCGTTGTTGCGAGCGCGGCGCCCGCCGTCGGGGGAACGGGCTCGAAACCGGGCAAAGTTCCTGTGTCGTCGCAGCGCGACGTTCCATCCGGTCGGAAAACCCGGTCGACGAGGACCCTGGCAAGCGCAGTACGCCAAGGCAGCGCCCTGCTGTCCGGCGAGTCGTAGTATGGTTCGTCAGCCGGCGCCGCGCCGGGGCCTGGTCGACCCGGGGACCGCCGGTGGCCGGCGGCGGTGGATCGCGGCGGCGGGCCTGCTTGTGCTCGCCCTGCTTTCCGGCTGTGCATCCCGCGGCCCGGTCCTGCCTGACGTGGTGGACCAGGCCGGTGCCGACCGGAGCGTCGAGCTCGAGCGGACGCCGTTCTTCCCCCAGACCGAGTACTACTGCGGCCCCGCGGCGCTCGCCACGGTGTTGAACAGCACCGGCATCGAAGTCGGGCCGGAGGAGCTGGGCTCGCGCGTCTACCTGCCGGAGAAGCGCGGCAGCCTCCAGGTCGAGGTCATGGCGGCGGCGCGCCGCTATCGGCGCATGCCCTACCGCATTGATTCACGGCTTCCCGCCCTGCTCGCCGAGCTGCGCGCCGGCCGGCCGGTGCTGGTGTTCCAGAATCTGGGCATCAAGCTCATTCCCGTATGGCACTACGCCGTGGTGATCGGCTATGACACCGATGAGGATACGATCGTTCTGCGTTCCGGTGAGACCCGGCGCCGGGTCATGGCGGCCGGTGACTTCATGGATACCTGGGAGCGGGCGGACAAGTGGGGCATCGTGCTCCTGGGCCCGGGAGAGATGCCGGAGAATCCCGAGCCCCGCCGGTACCTGTCCGCCGCCGCGGCCATGGAAGGACTCGTCCCCGGCGAGCTTGTCCTGGAATGGCTGCATGCCGCCCGGGAGCGGTGGCCCCGCGACGCGCTGGTCCATTTCGCCGTCGGCAACGCTCTGTACGGAACGGACGACGCCGATGGAGCGATGCAGTCGTATCGTGAAGCCCTGTCTCTCGACCCGGACCTGGTAGCGGCGCGCAACAACCTCGCTCACGTACTCGCCGAGCGTGGCTGCCTGGACCAGGCGTTAAAGGAGATCGACCGGGCCCTGGCCGGGGCGAATCAGGTCGATGAGGCGCTCCGGCAAATGCTGGAACAGACGCGCTCCGAGATAGAGGACCAAATCGATTCCGGTGCCGGGGCAGCGCCGGGCGGGTGCTCGTAGCGGTCCTCCGTCACCCGCCGTGTTCGCCTGGAGGCCGGAACTGGCGTCCACCCCCCCCCGGGCCCGCCACCGGGCAACAGGTGGCGCCCCCGATGTGCTCAGCGAACCTGGACGAGGACCATCGATCGGTTTTCCTGTTCAACTACCTTAAGAACAGCCTTCAATTGCCTGGAATCGATCGCAATAATGGAAAAGCCGCGCCATCGCGGCCAGGCTGCAAGACACGGGGCCGGAGTCGTCGGAGTTGATCTGGATCATAATACGGGTCGCCAAAGTCTGGACAATAACGGCTTACGCGGCTGCTTGGCTGAGACGAAGAAACATACCTGAACTACCCCCAGGAGGGATTGGACATGAAGCGGCGAGACACTGGTCGACACGAAAAGACACCTGGCACTGCCTCGCGTGCCGGCGGCGATCATCCACAAGCCGGCGATGGGTCGGCCCCTGAGGCTGGTGAGGACGCGGGCAGCCGCGTGGAGCGGCGCCGCAGCGCACTGAAGACGCTCAGCGGCGGCAGCGTCCTGGCCGCCGGCGGACTGCTGCCAAGCGAGTGGGCGCGCCCGGTAATCCAGACCGTGCTGCTGCCGGCCCACGCACAGACTACATTGATCGATGCGACGACGACCCCGATTCCGGGCACCACCCCGCAGAGTCCTCCGACCACCGCGGGTTGCGAGTGCACGGCGCTGTCTATTTCGAGCGCTTCCGCTAGCAAGACGGGCCAGTCCTCCGCGACCGCGAGCGCCAGCGGCACGGTCAGTGACGCATGCCTCAATGGGCAATTCGTGCAGGTGCTGCTCGAGGGCTATACGGGCAACAACTGCGACGCCGGTGGCGGCAGGCTGGTGGTTGCCAGTTCGCACTTCGTGCCGATAACCGGGAATAGCTGGACTTTCGACG
>JBEPXV010000069.1:0-7879 GCA_041641695.1 Gammaproteobacteria bacterium
TCGGCACCATCAACCCGGTGGCCGAGCTGATCCAGGCGGCCCACGAGGTGGACGCGGTGGTGGTCGTGGACGGCGCCCAGGCGGCGGCCCACGTGCCGATCGACGTCCGGGCCCTGGAGTGCGACTTCTACGCGATCTCCTCGCACAAGGTTTTCGGGCCCACCGGGATCGGCGTGCTGTACGGCAAACAGGCGCTCCTCGACGCGATGCCGCCCTGGCAGGGCGGCGGCGACATGATCGAGCACGTGTCCTTCGACAAGACCACTTATAACGAGCTGCCGTACAAGTTCGAGGCCGGCACTCCCAACATCGCCGGCGCCGTGGGCTTCGGCGCCGCCATCGACTATGTGCGCGGGCTGGGCCTCGACGCCATTCGCGTGCACGAGCGGGATGTGTTTGGATACGCCCTGGAGCGGTTTTCAGAGCTGGACGGAGCCCGTATCATCGGTACCGCGCGCGACAAATGCAGCATACTGTCGTTCCTGCTGGGTGACACCCATCCCAGCGACATCGGCACGATCGTGGACCACAAGGGCGTGGCGATCCGGACCGGGCACCACTGCGCAATGCCGGTGATGCAGCATTTCGGCGTACCCGGTACGGCCCGGGCGTCGTTCGCGATGTACAACAGCCGAGCCGACGTTGACGCGCTTATCGAGGCGCTGCACGTCGCCCGGCGCATGTTGAACTGAACCACAGCTGAAGAGCAGACGATCATGACAGATGCCGCACCCACGAATGACGCCTTGAACGTCAGTGAACCCGACCAGCTCACCGAGCAGGTCATCGAGGCGCTGAAGACCGTCTATGATCCGGAGATTCCGGTCAACATTTACGATCTCGGTCTGATCTACGACCTGAGAATCAGCGCCGAAGGGTTCGTCGACGTGGACATGACGCTCACCGCTCCGGGGTGTCCGGTGGCGGAACACTTTCCGACCTGGGTCGAGGACGCAGTGAAATGCGTCGAGGGCGTCAGCGACGCGCGCGTGGAGATCGTCTGGGACCCGCCGTGGACCCCGGACCGTATGAGCGAGGAAGCCAAGCTCGAGCTCGGCTTCATGTAAGCGCCTCTTTACCCTGCATTAATCACAGACACAACAAGGGCACAGGACAATGTCAGACTGGGTTGACGTAGCGCCGGCGGATGAGGTGAAGCCCGGCGAGCGCCGGGTCGTGGACGTTGATGACACCGAGATCGCGGTTTTCAACGTCGGCGGCCTATTCCACGCCATCGAGGACGTCTGCACGCACGACGGGGGCGAGCTGGCCTCCGGCGAGCTGCGCGAAGACGTCATCGAGTGCCCCCGTCACGGCGCACAGTTCAGCGTCCGCACCGGCGAGGTGCTGGCTCCTCCCGCGTACGAGCCCGTCGCTGTTTTCCCGGTAAGGGTCGAGAACGGCATGGTTCAGGTCAGAGACGATCGCTGGGACTGAGCCGCGCGACACCGAAAACCGGACACCTTAGTGCCCATTCCCGACTCTGCCCGCGCCGCTACCGTGCCGCTGGCGATCCTCGCCACCTTTACGGTGTTCTACGTGCTGTGGGTGGGACAGTCGCTGCTCGTGCCGCTCGCCATCGCCGTGTTGATCTGGTACATGATCAACGCGCTGGCCCGCCTTTACACCCGCTTTATATTCAGAAGCGCTCCAAACTGGGCCGCCCTCGCACTGTCACTGGCGACCATGGCAATCGGGATCGGCGTGGTGGTGAACGTTGTCCAGGACAACATCGTCGACGTCCAGCAGGCCGCCCCCGGCTACAAGGACGGGCTGGACCGGTGGCTGGTCAGGATTTATACACTGCTGGATATAGAAGACCAACCGACGTTCTCCGAGCTCATCCAACAGATGAATATCAGCAGCATGGTGACGCAATTCGCCGGCGCCCTGACTGGCATCGTGGGCAACCTGGCACTGGTCATCGTATACGTCGGCTTTCTGCTCTACGAGCAGAAGACTTTTCCCAACAAGCTGGCGAGAATGTTTCCGGAGCCGCAGAAGCGGCGCGACGTGCGGGCGGTGATCGACAATATCCAGAATCAGATTCAGAAGTATATCTGGATCAAGACCCTGGTCAGCGTCGCTATAGGGCTGGTGGGCTATGTCGTCCTGACCCTGGTCGAGGTGGATTTCGCCAGCTTCTGGGCATTCGCGATCTTCCTGCTCAACTACATCCCGATCATCGGCTCGGTGATCGCGACGCTGTTTCCGGCCCTGCTCACGCTGGTGCAGTTCGATACCCTGACGCCGTTTCTCATCGTCGGCATCGGCCTTACCTCCGCCCAGTTCATCGTCGGCAACGTGATCGAGCCCAAGCTGATGGGCAACTCGCTGAACCTGAGCCCGCTGGTGGTATTGTTGTCGCTGGCGTTGTGGGGCAGCCTGTGGGGGATTCCGGGGATGTTCCTGTGCGTGCCAATCATGGTTATCATCCTGATCATCCTGTCGCACTTCGACCCCACCCGCCCCCTGGCCGTGATGCTCTCCGAAAGCGGGGAGCTCACCGGGAACGGCCGGGACGGCTAGCCGGGCACGGCACCCGCCGGACCGCCGCAGCCGTGCGGCGTCCGGGGGCCAATTCCAGGCTACTTTCTTTTCTGAACGATATTGATGCCTTTGAGCAGATTCAGCGCCTCGCGAAGCTGAAAGTCCGCGTCGGTTTCCGGCAGTGAGCTCGCACCGGATTCCTCGTCCTCCGGCACCTCGACATCGCCTTCGCTGCCGTTCAGCAAATGCCCGGGCAGGTTCGACTCGCGCAGCAGGGCGCCGTCGTCGTCCGATTCCTGCCGGCTCACCTGCAGATTCTCCACGGTCACATCCGGCGTGATGCCCGCGGCCTGGATTGAACGGTCATCCGGCGTGTAATAACGGGCCGTCGTCAGCTTCAGCGCGGCGCCGTTCTCCATAGGCAGTATGGTCTGCACCGACCCCTTTCCGAACGTCTGGGTGCCCATCACCACGGCCCGCTGATGATCCTGCAGGGCGCCGGCAACAATCTCCGAGGCGGAGGCCGAGCCACCGTTTACCAGCACCACCATCGGGGCGTCATCAACGTAGTCACTGGGCTTGGCGGTGAACGAGAAGCGCGAATTCTCCACCCGGCCCTTGGTCGATACGATCTTCCCTTCCTTCAGAAACGTGTCGCTGACCGCCACGGCGGCGTCCAGTACACCGCCGGGGTTGTTGCGAAGATCCAATACCAGTCCTTTCAGCTCGCCGCCCGCTTCCTCCTTGAGCTTACCCAGCTCCTTCCGCAGGGTGTCGGCGGTGCCGCTCTGGAACTGGCTGATACGCACATACGCGTAACCATCTTCCAGCATCCGGGACTTGACGCTGGTGATCTTGATCACCGCGCGGGTGATGGTGAACTGGAGCGGCTTGGCCTCCCCTTCCCGGATGACAGTGAGCTCTATATCGGTATCCGGCTTGCCGCGCATGACCTCGACGGCCTCGGAAAGCGACATGCCCTTGACCGCCTGGTCATTCAGCCGGGTGATCAGGTCGCCGGGCTGCAGCCCAGCGCGCTCGGCCGGTGTGTCGTCGATGGGGGCAACGACCTTGACGAAGCCGTTTTCCATGGTGACCTCGATGCCGAGACCGCCGAACTCTCCGGAGGTGCCGATGCGAACCTCTTTGAACGACTCGGGATCCAGGTACGATGAGTGCGGATCAAGACCGGACAACATCCCCTGGATGGCGTCATTCAGGAGCTGCTTGTCGTCCACGTCCTCAACGTAGTCGCTCTTGATCCTGTCGAAGACCTCGCTGAAGACTTTCAAATCCTCATAGGGGAGCTGAGTCGCCCCGTCGTCCTTTTCCGCGAGCACGGAGTGCTCGAGAGTCAGCGCGACCCCCACGAAGATGCCCAGAGTGAGTGCCAGGGCGAATCGGCTCCAGTTTCTCATAAAAAAATCGACTCGTTCAGATGTATGTATTGGCAGCGCTTTCCCAACCGGAAACGTACGCCATCCGCGCCGCGCAGGGGGCTGCTATCCCTTTTGACACCAGGAGAGCGGATTCTGCGGCTCTCCATCGCTCCGGATCTCGAAATAAAGGCCGGGCTCGTCAAGACCACCGCTGGTCCCCACGGTCGAGATGATCTCCGCGGTATCCACCCAGTCGCCGACCTGCTTGAACAGCGACTCGTTGTGGCTGTACAGGCTCATGAACCCGTCGCCGTGGTCGATAATCAATAATAACCCAAATCCCCGGAGCCAGTCGGCAAACACGACACGGCCTTCGAATATTGCCTTGACCTCAGCACCGCCGTCCGGCCGGAACATGATGCCGTCCCACTTGACGCCGGTGCTTCGGGTTTCGCCAAAGCCGGCGACGATGGGCGCGGAAACCGGCAGCCGCAGCTCGCCTCTCATCTCCCGGAAAGCGCCTTCTGCGGGGCCGCCTGCGCTGCGGGCGGCGAGATGCTCCTCGATCTCCTTTATGACCTCGCGCAGCCGGTTTTCGTTCTCCCCGAGCCGGGCGAGCTCGTCCCGGGAAGCGGCAATGCGTTCGTTGAGCGCCGCCAGGGCGATTTTACGCTCCCCGCGGCGGGCCTGCAGGGCCTGTTGCTCGGACCGGAGCTCGGCCTCGATCTCCGCCAGCTCCTCCCGCCGGGCCTCCTGTTCCCCCGCCAGGGCCTCGATCTCCGCCGCCCATTCGTTGATACGCTCTACGGTCCGCGCGCGGGCGGCCACTATGTAGTCATGGTAACCCAGCATGCGGTTGATGACAGCCGGGTTCTGCTGGTTCAGGAACAGCTTGAGCTGGCTTTGCCGGCCCATGACATAGGTTGAGTACGCCAGCTCCGCCACGCGCTCCCGCTGCGCGGCCATCTGCCGCCGCAGCTCCTGTTTCCGGTCCTCCAGGCGGGCGAGCTCGGTGCGCACCTGCCCTCTGCTCTGCTCGATCCCCCGAATATCCGCGGCCAGGCCGGCAATGCTCCGGTCCAGGGTCTCGAGCCGGGCTTCCAGCTCGCCGCGCTCACCGCGGTCCGCGCGGAGCCGCTCCTGCACCGCTTCCATCCGCTCGCGCAGCTCCGCGAGCTCCCGTTCCGCCTGCTCTTTCGACACCTCGGGCTGCGCGGCTGCGCCGGCCGCAACGACCCAGAATGCGACCATCAGCGCCGCCGGCCGGCGGCCATTCCCTCGCAAAAAGTGTTGTAATGCGGCGCGCACCTTGTATATATTAGTCTATTACTGAACTCTTATGGAGTCGTCGTAAGTTGTCTGAAACTCAATCCGGTCCGGATTCCCACCGGACAGGCGGCGATTTTGTCGAAACATTCCTAACGAACGACGCCGATATTGACCAGGCATCGCGATCTCTCAAGGCTATGGCCCACCCCCTGCGGCTCAAGATCCTGTGCATCCTCGGCCGCGCCGGGGAAATCGGAGTCCAGGAGCTGGTCGATCGGGTGGGCACTTCGCAAAGCAATATTTCGCAGCATCTGTCCATCCTGCGGGACAAGGGTATACTGGACTGCCGCAAGGACGCGAACAAAGTCTACTACCGCATCCGCGACCCCAACATACTGAAGCTTATGACGTCCCTGCGCTCGGCTTTCTGCGACCGGGCCTGACTGTTTCTTGCGTGCTCTACGCGGCTTGTCGCGGGTTCGGATTACCGGTAATCTCACGCGCCCACGCAACCGCCGCAACGCAAAAGCATGTTCACCGAATTCGTAATAGAGAACTGGTACCTGTTCGCCGCATTGGTGGTGATACTCGGCATGCTGGCCGCCGAGCCTCTGTTGAAGCAGACGTCCGGCGTCAAATCCGTGTCGGTTTTCGAAATGCCCCAGCTGACAAGGGAGAAATCCATCGTGGTGGATGTCAGCGAGCCCGGGGATTTCAAGAAGGCTCATATCCCGGATTCGGTCAACATGCCGGCGAAATCTCTGGCCAGCGATCCGAAGCCCATCGAAAAGCATAAAAACAAGAACGTGATTCTCGTATGCCGGATGGGCAACAAATCCCAGTCCGTCGCCAAGCAGCTCATCCGGAGCGGCTTCGAGAAGGTCTACGTACTGAGCGGCGGCATGGCCGCCTGGGAAAAGGAGAATCTGCCGGTCAAACGGGGCTGACCGCGTTGAAAACCGGCTGTAACGAATCAAGCTGACCCAGATGATGATGGTGGCGCATAATGGCTGAGAAACAAAAGCAGAAGTTCGAAATACGGAAAGTGTATGTGAAGGACATGTCGTTCGAGTCGCCCATGGCTCCCGAAATCTTCCGGCAGGGCAGCACATCACCCGCCGTCGACGTTCAGCTCAACGTCGGCCACGAGTCGTTGGGTGACGACATGTACGAATCGGTTCTCACCGTCACGGTCACCGGCAGGCTGGAAGACAAGCATGCGTTCCTCGCCGAAGTCCAGCAGGCGGGCGTGTACGAAATATCCGGCATCGATCCTGACAAGGCTCTGGTGGCGGCGTTGGAGGTGGCGTGCCCGAACATGCTGTTTCCCTTCGCCAGGGAAGCGATCAACGATCTCATCGTACGCGGCGGATTCCCGCAGCTTCTGCTGAGCCCGATGAATTTCGAGTCCCTGTACCGCAGGAAAGTCCAAGGCCAAGCCGGCAGTGATCAAAAAGAGAACACTGCCGGAGACGGCAACGGCGCCGCCGGCGCGGATGACAACCAGGGCGCCTCATAAGCGACCGGCGCGGCCGTGAAGACCCGTTCCGACGCCCCGCCCGTCTCGGTTCTGGGCGCAGGCTCATGGGGCACTGCGCTGAGCATGCTGATCGCCCGCAATGGGTTCCCCGTGCGCCTGTGGGATATCGATCCCGGACACGTCGAGGAGATGCGCGACGGCCGGGAAAACCCGCGCTACCTTCCCGGAATTCCCTTCCCCGACGGTCTCGACGTATACAGTGATATCGCCGCCGCCGCCGGCGGCGCCGGCGGCGTGCTGGTGGTGGTGCCCAGCCACGCGTTTCGCGCCACGCTCCAGCGCATCGCGCCCCTGTTCCCGGACGGGATGCCGTTGCTGGCCTGGGGCACCAAGGGTTTCGACAAGGAGCGCTCGGTGCTTCTGAGTGAAGTCGCCGCAGAGCTCATGCCGGGCGCAATCCGGGCCGTAGTTTCGGGGCCCAGTTTCGCCGGTGAAGTGGCACGGGGTCTGCCCACCGCGCTCACCGTTGCCGCCGATACACGCGACGCCGCCGAGACGGTCGCCGGTTGGCTGCGGGGCGGCCACGTACGGGTGTATACCAACGACGACCTCGCCGGCGTGCAGCTCGGCGGCGCCATCAAGAACGTCATGGCGGTGGCCGCGGGCATCAGCGACGGCCTGGGCTTCGGCGCCAACGCCCGGGCGGCGCTGATCACCCGCGGCCTGGCGGAAATGAACCGCCTGGGCGTGGCCCTCGGGGGTAAACCGCAGACCTTCATGGGCCTGACCGGGGTCGGCGACCTGGTGCTCACCTGCACCGACGACCAGTCCCGCAACCGCCGCGCCGGCATCGGGCTTGGTCGCGGCAAGCCGCTGAAGGAAGTGCTGGAAGAAATCGGCCAAGCCGTTGAGGGAGTCAAGACCGTCCACGAGCTGTATGCCATGGCAAGACGCCTGGACGTCGACATGCCCATCACCGAGCAGGTTTACCGCGTCGTCTACGAAGGACTGCCCCCGGCCCGGGCCGTGGAGACCCTGCTGCAGCGCGAGCCGAAGTCCGAGTAGTCTGTCAGCCGCCACCGGGTGCTGGCGGTGTGCCGATCCATGACCCGACCCAAAGGACCTGCCTCAATTGGCAGCCCGGTAAGCCGAGAGAGCCGGCGTAGAACCTTGTCGCCTCCCTCAAATCACAACAAGGGCGCCGGCGGGTGCTTTTTCACCAAGCGAGTATCGGGGAGAGATAACCACCGAAGGCACCAGT
>JBEPXV010000070.1:0-7839 GCA_041641695.1 Gammaproteobacteria bacterium
CAAGACTCGCATGTCCAGAATCGAAAAGTGCGTGCCGCGGATCCTGGAGGGAAAGGGGCTGCATGACTAGCACAACGGCTGAATAGCTGACGGGCTGTATTTGTGGTGGGTGAACACCCGAGTGGAAGAACCGATCCGATTGAAGTATGCAGATGTCGACTGAATACACGGGCGGCTGCCACTGCGGTAGAGTGAGATTCAGGGTCGAGGGCCCCGATACACTCATCGTATCGCAGTGTAACTGCTCAATCTGTCGCAAGTCGGGATTTCTCGCGTTGATCGTGCCCGCAAAAAGATTCGAGTTGACAAAAGGCGAAGAATGTCTCGCGGAGTACAGATTCAATACGGAAACTGCGAAGCATCTGTTTTGCTCGTATTGTGGCATCAAGTCCTTCTATGTCCCGCGGTCACATCCCGAGGGCATCAGCGTCAACGCTCGCTGCCTGGATTCGCCGTCGGTTGATGAGATGACCACCATATTCGACTGGCGCTGGACCGGAGCTGATGAGTTTGAATGGCGTCATGCAGGCGCCCGGCGGCCCGGGCGAGGACCCGGACGGCGGGTTCGAGCACGGCGGCTGGCTCGTACCGCATGCTGACGAGGACATGGGGAACACGATGATAGAGATCTTTTCGAAGGCGGACGCCTTCCTGCTCGGGCGCACCACTTATGATATCTTCGCCGGCCACTGGCCGCGGGTCACCGACCCCGAGGTCCAGGTGCACGGCAGCTGCGGTCTTGCCCAGACTCTGATCGAGCACGACCTGGTCGACGAATACCGGCTGCTGACGTTTCCGGTGGTGTTGGGCACGGGCAAGCGGCTGTTCGGATCCGGCGCCGTCCCTGTAAACCTGAAGCTGGTCAGCTCCAGCACGACAGGAGCGGGAACGGTCGTCAGCGTCTACCGCCGCGGCGGCGCACTGCAAAAGGGCTCCTTCATGCTGGACGACGGTTGAGTGAATCATGAGCGCCGTAATACTCGAATCCACGATCAAATGCCCGGCCTGTGGTTGCCGGAAGACCGAGACGATGCCGACGGATGCCTGTCAGTATTTCTATGAATGCGAGCAATGCGGGACACTCCTGAAGCCGAACAGGGGAGACTGCTGCGTGTTCTGTTCATTCGGCGACGTGGCCTGCCCGCCTGTTCAGGAAGAAGGACAGTGCTGCGACTAGCAAGGGAATGAAAGTCGAGAACACCATCCACATCGAAGCATCCCCGGATATCGTGTGGCGCGTCACCCGGGACGTGGAGCGCTGGCCGGACTGGACGCCCACCGTCACGGCCGTAACGCGGCTGGGCCAGGGGCCGTTCGGGCTCGCCAGCGTGGTCCGGATCAAGCAGCCCATGCAGCCCGAAGCGCAGTGGGTGGTCACGGCGTTCGAGCAGAACCGGCGTTTCGCCTGGAAATCCCGTCGGCCCGGTCTGTGCTTCACGGCGACGCATGAGCTCATTGGTGACGAGGCCGGAACGACGAACATTCTCAGAGTCGAAGCCGAAGGCATGGTTGCAATACTGCTCCGGCCATTCCTTGGGATGGCGCTTCCGCGGGCACTGGCCGACGAGAACCGCGGCCTCAAGGCTCGATGCGAGTCGCTCGCCCGGAACGACAGCCATGAAACAGCGGCGGCGCTCCAATAGCCTCGATTCAATGGAGCGTGCCCACGGCGCACCGGGCTGAGGCCCGACCCCCACATGCGCTTCGTTTTCCGGCCCCGGCTTCTGGTTGCCGGCATGCCGGTGTGTTGTGGCAACAATGAATCCGAAAATCGTCATTAGGAACGAGGCCGATGCGGCTGCGATAACGGATGTGACCATGGCCGCGTTCAACACTCTGGAGATCAGCAATCACACGGAGCAGTTCATCATCGAGGCGCTGCGCGCCGCCGGCGCCTTGACGGTCTCGCTGGTCGCGGAGCTCGACGGCCGGGTGGTGGGACATATCGTCTTCTCTCCGAAACATTACTGCGCCTCCCGCTTCCCCCCATTGGAGAGCGCCTGTTCCGCCGCATGGCGGGCATGGATGCTCGTGGTGTCGAACAGCGGTACCGGCGCGTCGTGCTGACCGACAAGGAGCGAGATTTCGGTGCAGCCGAGGATGACTGCCTGCGCGCCCTGCGCGACGAGGTCACCGATGACTCTTCGGTATTCATCGCGTGCCACGTCGGTGATCGTGCCCAGGCACAGCTCGTCGTAGATGACCCGATGAACGATCTCCCGGTCGTCCGGCCCGGGGATCAGGACGGTCAGGCCGTGGCGCCGCTGGAGCCTTTCGCGGTAGAAGTCCTGCTCCATCGTGAAGCGCGTCCCGAGCAGGCCGACCGTTGAGAGTCCGGCCTGCCGGATCTCCTCGGCGGTCGCATCCGCGACGTGCAGGAGGGGAATGGAAACGGCATCCTCTATGGTGGATGCGACCTTGTGCATGGTGTTGGTGCAGAGCACGAGGAAATCCGCTCCGGCGGATTCGAGCGCGCCGGCCGCGTCCGCCAGCAGGGCCCCTGCCTGTTGCCAGTCGCCCGCGTGCTGGAGCTGTTCGATCTCGTGAAAGTCGACGCTGTAAAGGACAACCTTTGCCGAGTGAAGTCCGCCCAGGCGCGCTTTGACGGTTTCGTTGACCAGGCGGTAGTAGGGGACGGTGGACTCCCAGCTCATGCCGCCAATGAGACCGATTACTTTCAAGATGCCTCCAATTTGAAGCGTGTCCGCGCCCGGCGATCGGTCGATCGAAGCAGGCTGCAGCACGGCCGGAATTTTACGTGCCCTACGGGGTATGTTCCATAAGGAGAATGTTCGATGCAGCTTAGAACCGGTGTTATCACGATCGGAGCAGAAGATCCGGCTCTGGCCGGCTTGGCCGCCGGTTTTGATGTAGCGGATCCAACATATCGCAACGCATCCGGACCGCCGCGCCGGAACAGCCGACCTGAGGCATAGACAACAAAATGGTCCCCGGGTAGCCTTCGCCGCCTTCGCGAGGCGGCGACGATCATGTCATCATCCATCGAAACAATTGGCCTGGTAAAGCACTTCGGTACCACCCGTGCTCTGAACGGGCTGGATCTGTCGGTGGCCCGTGGCTCGGTCTACGGTCTGCTCGGACCCAACGGGGCCGGGAAAACCACCGCCATTCGTGTACTGGCCACGCTGCTCCGTCCCGACGGCGGGTCGGCGCGGGTACTGGGTCACGACGTGGTTTCGGAGGGCGCCGCCGTCCGCGCGAAAGTGAGCCTGACCGGGCAGTTTGCCTCGGTGGACGAGGATCTCACCGGCCACGAGAACCTGGTGCTGGTGGCGCGGCTGTTCGGGCTTTCCTGGGCGCGTGCCCGAAGCCGGGCGCGGGAGCTGCTGGGAGCATTCGGCCTGTCAGAGGCCGCCGGGCGCCAGGTGCGCCACTATTCCGGCGGCATGCGCCGCCGCCTCGATATCGCCGCCAGCCTGGTGCTGACGCCGGAGCTGCTGTTCCTGGACGAGCCCACTACCGGCCTGGATCCGCACAGCCGCAACCAGGTGTGGGATATCGTGCGGGCCATCGCCGCCGAGGGCACGACCGTGCTGCTTACCACCCAGTACCTCGAGGAAGCCGACCGTCTTGCCGACCGGCTGGCGGTCATTGACCACGGCCGGGTGATCGCCGAGGGCACGAGCCGCGAGCTGAAACGCTCGGTGGGTGGCCGATCGCTGCACCTGCAGCTCGCGTCACCGGAGCAGCTCGACGGCGCCCGCGCGCTGCTAACGAAAACGATGGGCGAAGAGGTCCATCCGGTTGCCGATGATCCCGCGGGCCTGACGGCGCGGGTGAGCCGCGACGACCAGGTGCCCGCGGCGCTGGCGGCGTTGTCCGGCGCCGGCATGCCGGTGGCCGAGCTGTCGCTGGCCCAGCCGACCTTGGATGATGTCTTCTTCGCACTCACCGGCCATGCGGCCGAGCCGCAGGGCGGCAGCCCGGCGGCGCAACAGGAGGTCGACGCATGAGTGACGGCTCGCTGCACAGCACTCTGTCGCGGGACCTGCGCCCGTCGCCGCCGAGCGCCTTGTCCGCTTCGCTGACGCTCGGCTGGCGGGCGCTGTTGAAGATCAAGCACGTGCCGTTTCAGCTCTTCGACGTGACTGTGTTCCCGATCATGTTCACGCTGATCTTTACCTATCTGTTCGGCGGGGCGCTGGCGGGCTCGCCCGAGGCGTATCTGCAGTTCCTGCTGCCCGGGATCACGGTGCAGACCATCGTGTTCATCACGGTGTACACCGGCATGGGGCTGAACACGGACATCGACAAGGGCCTGTTCGACCGCTTCCGCTCCCTGCCGATCTGGCAGCCGGCGCCCATCGTCGGCGCACTTCTGGGCGACGTGCTGCGCTACTCAATGGCGGCGCTGGTAGTGATCGCCGTCGGCCTGATCCTCGGCTTCCGTCCCGGGGCCGGCGTTCTCGGCGTGGTGCTGGCGGTGGCGCTGAATCTGGTGTTCGCGTTCGCGCTGTCGTGGATCTGGATCATCTTCGGCATGCTGGTGCGCTCCCCGGAGTCGGTGATGACCACCAGCTTCCTGTTCCTGTTTCCGCTGACGTTCATCAGCAACGTGTTCGTCGACCCGGCCACCATGCCCGTCTGGCTGCAGGCGGTGGTGGCGGTCAATCCCGTCACCCACCTGGCCGATGCCACCCGCGGCCTGATGCACGGCGGTGTGCTGTGGTGGGACATCGGCAAGGTGCTGCTGGCCTCCGCCGTGATCACCGCCGTGTTCGCGCCGATTGCCATGCGGATGTATTACCGGGAGCGGTGAGGCTTGACCGGGATCCTGGCCCCGATCAATATCCAGTAACATGGAACTCAACCTCTGGCTCGTATATCTCCTGGCCGTGATCGGGCTTTCCCTGTCACCCGGGCCCAACGGGTTGCTGGCGTTGACGCACGGCGCCCTGCACGGCCGGCGCAAGGCGTTGTTCACTGTCTTCGGCGGGGCGTTCGGTTTTTGCACCGTGATTGCGCTTTCCATGTTCGGGATCGGCGCGCTGCTGCAGGCCTCAGTGCTGTGGCTGACGATCCTGAAGTGGGTGGGCGGGGCCTATCTCGTATGGCTCGGCATTCAGCTCTGGCGGTCATCGCCGATCCGCATCGACGTTGTTACCCCGGCTCCGTCCAGGTCGGGCTGGCCGCTGTTCCGGCAGGGCGCGCTCGCCGCGGTCAGCAACCCCAAAGCAATCCTGTTTTTTGCCGCTTTTCTGCCGCAGTTTATCGATCCGGCCCGGAGCCTGCCCCTCCAGTTCATCATCATGGCCGGTACCTTCGCCGTGGTGGAAATTACGTACGAGACAGTGGTCGCCAGCCTGGCCTACCGCATCAAGCCATGGCTGCAGAAAGCTGGAAAACGCTTCAATCAGACCTGTGGTGGCGTATTCATGGCGATCGGAATCGCTCTGCCGCTTCGCGGCATCGGGAGCGTCCTGGCAGACGACTTGTAGGGACGGCTTGAAAAGGAAAAAGGGAACGGAGGAATATTAGTCGTCCGGTTTTCTCAATCACACGAGAGCAGCCAGAAATTCCTCCGTCTCCTTTTTTGCGTTAACGCGGCCCGCCGGTTGCGTCATACTATCCGCCGGGCGCGCAGCGCCCCCGATTCGGAACGGCGGAAATGTCCAACAAACTCGAACACGGCCGTGAATCCTACCGGCGCCGGGCCTGGGAAGAGGCGTACCAGTCCCTGTCTGACGCCGATCGTGCCTCGCCTTTGGGGGTCGAGGACCTGGAGCTGCTGGCGACGGCGGCGTATCTCTCCGGCCGCGATCCCGAATTCCTCACGCTCGTTGAGCGTCTCCATCACGGCCACCTCGAAGCCGGGGATCCGGAGAAGGCCGCCCGCAACGCCTTCTGGCTGGGGATGAACCTGCTTTTCCAGGGTGAGCCGGGAAGGGCCAACGGCTGGTTCGCCCGGGCGCGGCGGCTGGTCGACGGCCGCGACTGCGTGGAGCACGGGTACCTGCTGCTGCCGGTGGCCGAGGGCCAGCTCGCCGGCGGCGATGCCGAGGCCGCCCATGCCAGCGCGGCCGGCGCCGTCGAGCTCGCCGAGCGCCACGGCGACGCGGACCTGATCGCGTGCGCCCGGCATGTGCAGGGGCGGGCACTGCTGCGCCGGGAGCGCGTCCAGGAGGGGCTGGCACTGCTCGACGAGGCCATGCTCCCGGTGGTGGCCGGCGAGCTGTCGCCCATCATGACCGGGCTGATCTATTGCAGTGTGATCGAGGCCTGCCAGCAGGTGTATGCCCTGGCGCGGGCCTGCGAGTGGACGGCGGCGCTGGCCGGATGGTGCGAGCGGCAGCCGGAGATGGTTGCTTTCACAGGCGCCTGCCTGGTGCACCGTGCCGAGGTCATGCAGCTGCGCGGCGACTGGCCGGACGCCATGGCCGAAGCCCGCCGGGCCTGCGAGCGCGCGCCGCCGGGCGCCGAGGCGCAGCCGCCGGCCGCGGCCGTGTATCGGATTGCCGAGCTTCACCGCCTGCGCGGGGAGTACGCGGACGCCGACGAGGCCTACCGGCAGGCGAGCCGGCTGGGGTGGGAGCCGCAGCCGGGCCTGGCCCTGCTGCGCATGGGTCAGGAGCGCCTTGATGCGGCCTGCGCCGGGATCCGTCGCGTGCTGGGCGCCGCCACCGGCCCCCTGGCCCGGGCGAGACAGTTGCCGGCCTTCGTCGAGATCATGCTGGCGGCAGACGAGCTTCCCGAAGCACGCGCCGCCGCCGCCGAGCTGGCGGACATCGCCCGGGTGCTCGGCGCGGCCGTGCTCGAAGCGCAGGCCGCGCAGGCCCGCGGCGCCGTCGAGCTGGCCGGGGGCGATGCCCGCGCGGCCCTCGGTCCCCTGCGCCGCGCCTTCGAGGGCTGGCAGCAGGCGGAGGCGCCTTACGAGGCGGCGCGCGTGCGGGTGCTGTCGGGCCGGGCCTGCCTCGCGCTGGAGGACGAGGAAGGGGGTCGCTTAGAGCTGGAGGCGGCGCGCTCCGTGTTCGAGCGCCTGGGCGCGGCGCCGGATCTTGAGCGCATCGACCGTCTTGAAGCGGCGGGTTCGCCGCCCCGCCCGCACGGCCTGACACGGCGCGAGCTCGAGGTGCTGCGTCTGATCGCCGCCGGCAACACCAACAAGGCGGCCGCCGCCGAGCTGTCCCTGAGCGAACGGACCATCGATCGCCATCTGAGCAACATTTTCACCAAGCTCGACGTATCGTCGCGGGCCGCCGCGACGGCCTACGCCTACCGCCACGGCCTGGTCTGATATCGCCGGGCGCTGGGTGAAATTACCCATGCCTTCGCCCGCCGCAAATTGAGTGGTTTCACCGAAGCCGGTCCCGGCCGCGCGCCGTAAGGTGTTCCGCGTCAACAACCACAGACGCGGACACCAGGAGGCCACGCCATGACCACGATCCAGCAACACGCAACGCAACAGCAACCATCATCGCGGACGCGCGACACGTCGCTCCCCGGACCCGAAGCACGCGAGCGACTGCTGTTGGAGCTGCCCGTCAGCGAGCGGCGGCTCAAGCTCAACGGCGTGTCGACCGCCGTGCTGGAGGCCGGCGACGGCCCGCCCATTGTCCTGCTGCACGGACCGGGCGAGTTCGCGGCTAAGTGGTTCACGGTGATCCCGGACCTGCAGACCACGCATCGTGTGATCGCGCCCGACCTGCCCGGCCACGGCGCGTCGGCCATGTTTGACCACGACCTGCACGCCGGCGCCGTGAACGGCTGGCTTGACGACCTCATCGAGTGCACCTGCGCGGAGCCCCCGGTCCTGGTGGGCCACCTGCTCGGCGGCGCCATCGCGGCTCGTTTCGCCGCCGCCCGCGGCGAGCGGATCCG
>JBEPXV010000071.1:0-7743 GCA_041641695.1 Gammaproteobacteria bacterium
TTGTGCGCGCCCATCTTGGCGCCGGCGCCGCCGCGCGCCCAGATCGCCTTCGGTCCGCCCATGATACCGGAGCACAGCACCCGGTTCTCCCCCGCGCTCGTGATCCTCGCCATTGCCATGTCGCGCCGCTCCGTGCACTGGAAGGTCTCCTCCACGGCGCGGGTGAACGCGGTGTTGTCCATTCCCAGCCAGGGCGCGGCGTCGTGGAAATTCATGGTCTCGCCGTCTATCTCCAGCAGCGTCCACTCCGGCCGGCATCCATACAGAACGATATGATCGATGCCGTGCAGCCGCATGTAGGCCGGAAAGTAGTCGCCGCAGTTGCTGTCCAGCAAGGCATCACTGTCCGGAGACAGGCTGGTGACGTTGGCGCGCGCCGCGGCGGAGGTATAGCCGGTTAGGACGCCGGTGCCGAATATAAGCGGGTTGCCCGGATCGAGGGGATCGAGGGACTCGTCCATGAGATTGTAGAGCAGGTACATGTTGCCGCCCCGCCCGCCCAGGAATGTTTCCACTGCCTCGCGCGGCAGCCAGGCGCGGCGGGTCCGGCGCTCGGCGAGATCCACGAATACCACGGCGCCCTGCGTGTCGTAGCAGGGGGCGTCGCACATCCGCTCCAGCAGCGCATCGACGCGTTCTTGTATGGTTGTCATCGGTCTTCTCCCGGCGCCGGGCCGGGCCCGCCGCCTGTCTTGCATGGTACCGCCATCCATTGCCCATCGCCCGCGGAACGCCGCGGCGCATTGCATATCTTACAGGTACTGGCCTCCGTCAACCTTCAGAACACTCCCCGTGATCATCCCGGCCGGGTCCGAGAGCAGGAACAGCACCGCGTCGGCGATATCGTCCGCGCTGGCCAGCTCGCCGGTCACGGTTTCCGACCGCGCCCTTTCGATTACCTCCGGGGGAAGCCGGGACATCATATCCGATTTGAACATACCGGGCGCGACGACGTTGACGGTAATGCCTTTCGCTCCCAGCTCGCGCGCGGCAGTCTTGGTGAGGCCGATCAGACCGGCCTTGGCAGCCGTGTAGTTGGCCTGGCCGAACTTGCCCCGCAAGCCGTTGATCGAGGAGATATTCACGATCCGGCCATAGCCCGCGGCGGACATGGCCGGCGCCATGGCACGCATCATGTTGAAGGCCCCTGTCAGGTTGGTATCCATGACGGATTGCCATTCGTCATCCTGCATTTTCACAAGGGTTCGATCGCGGGTAATGCCCGCATTATTGACCAGCAGCGCCGCCTTGTCTTCCAGTCCGTCGACCGACCCGCTCACCGACGCGGCGCTGGTGATGTCGACCGAATGGAACGTACCGGGCAGCCCGGCGGGATCATCGGCGCTCAGATCGAAGATGTGTACGCTGCATCCCGATTCTTCAAGCCGTCGGGCGATGACGAGGCCCAGCCCGCGGGCGCCGCCCGTCACGACGGCCGTGCGCCCGTTCAACTGATACCGGTTGGCCGTCGTTGAGCCCGTCACAGGACGCAGCGCAGCGCCAGTTGCTGCCCGGGCTCGAACCCGGCCTTGGAAAGAAAGTGGATCATGCCGGTATCGTCCCAGCGGACGATGGTGCGCACGCCGTCCAGCCTCAGGGAGGCGAGATTGGCGAACAGCTGCTCGAGCACCGCCGTGCCCGCCCCCGGATTGCCGGGATCGACGCCGATGGTGTCGATGACCGCGATTGCCGAAGTGCGCCCGAACTCCCCGTAGTCCAGCCGCGCCATGATGTATCCCACCACCAGCCCGTCGCGCTCGGCAACCAGCGAGACCCTGATCCCGGATTGATTGATGACCTCATCGATCTTGCGCGCCAGGTAATCGGTCCGTATCTGCCCGGTCACGTGCCTGTCGATGCGATGGACGGCATCGGCATCGGCGGCAGTCAGGCCGCGGATGCTGTATCCGCTGCGGTCCGGCGAGTCCGATGACTCGTCAAGGGCATCGCGGAAGTTGGCCTCCTGCATTTCCGGGTTGTGCCGCGAAGACACCAGCGTTTCGTCATCCTGCATGGGATTTCTCCTTTGGGGTGTCTTCCAGGCTTTTCTCCAGCACGTCGAGCGGTGCCGGCGAAAACCCGGATTTCGCGAAGAACCGGAGCAGGTCCTGCCGGGACCAGTCCGCCAGGGTCCTGATCTCGGCGCAGCCCCGCTGGCCGGCTTCGGTCTTGAGGGCGCCCATCAGCGACGCGCCCACTCCGCCGCCCCGGGCATCAGGGCGCACCGCGATGCTGTCGATGATGGCCAGGCGCCGCCGGGTGCCGAACTCGCCGGTCAGGATATGGGCGAGCACGAAGCCATTGAGAGCGTCCGGTTCTCCGGCAACCAGGCCGATGTACGACTCCGGATCGGCTTCCATGGCCTGCCAGCGCCGCTGAAAGAAGTCGCGCCGGGTCAGGCCGCCGGTCCCGGCGTCCAGCGCCACCACCTGATCCAGGTCGCTCCGGGCCATGGCCCTTATTGTCGAGACCTCGCCTTTCATAGTCCGCCCCCTCAGGCCGTCAGCGATTCGTATTTCGCTTCCAGCTCCTCGCGGGATTCCACGAAATCGGGGTTGGGAACGATGCATTCTGGCTCGCACACCTTCTGACACTGGGGCTCATCGAAATGGCCGACGCACTCGGTGCAGCGCAGCGGGTCGATGGTGTAGATGTCGTCCCCCGGGCTGATTGCCTCGTTGGGACATTCCAGAACGCACGCGTCGCACAGCGTGCAGGCGTCGTTGATCAGTAGTGCCATGGCCGTTTACCTCTGGTACATGAATTCATCAGGATGCCTTTGCCAACACGCCCTGCTCGAGCAGCTTGTGGTAGCGATAGGACCCCCAGACAGCGGCGCCGATGGCGCCGGCGAACATCGAGTCGGGATGATTCTTCGCCTCGATCTTCAGGTTCATCTTTTCCATCGAGTCGTTCAATGCCGCCAGCAGTCCCTCGTCGAGCGCCAGGCCGCCGCTGAGAAAGACCACGCCGTCTTCCGCTTTCACGACGCGCAGCAGCTTGGCCAGGCGGCCCGCCATCGACAGGTGTATGCCGCGCAGGATGTTGGGGGCGGTGATTCCGCGCGACACCATGTTGATCACGTCGGTCTCCGCCAGGACCGCACAGATGCTGGATACGTTCTCCGGGTCATCGGCCTGCAGCGACAGCGGGCCGATCTCGCTCTGGGCGATGCCGAGATAACGGGCGATGTTCTCCAGGAACTGGCCGGAGCCGGACGCGCACTGGCTGGTCATCCTGTAGGTCAGGACCTTGCCTCGGCCGTCGATCTTGATGGCCCGGCCATGCAGCGCGCCGATGTCCAGCACTGACCGGGCATCGGGCTCCAGGTAGATGGCGCCGCGCGCGTGGGTCGTCATGGAGTAGAAATGGCCGGTGGCGAACGGAATGCTCTCGCCGTCGCCCGTGGTGGCCGTGTAGTGGACGTCGTCCTCGGCGATCCCGGCTTCTTCCAGCACCTCCTCGAAAGCGGTACGGGCCAGCTTGAGCGGATCGCGCTGGCGGACCCTGAAGTTGCGCCTTGCCAGCCACTTGTTGTCGTCGCCCTCGGATTCGAACAGCACTGCCTTTATGGCGCCGGTGCCGACGTCGATGCCTGCCGTGATTGTCATGGTCGGATCCCCCGGTCTGCGGCGAATTGCCTGCTTGAATGTATGGTGGTCATGATGTGCTCAGTGAAGCGGTTTCTCGATACCCGAGCGCTTCGCGAATTCCGCCGCGCCCAGCGCCCCGGTATAGATGGAGTCCGGATCGATGTTGATGGTGATGTCGCCGTAGTTCTCCTCCACCAGCTTGCGCAGCTCCTTGACCGCGGCTTCGTTCTTGGCCACGCCGCCGGTGAACGTGAACTCGTCGCTGACCCCGCCGGACCGGGAAAGGATGGACATCGAGCGCAGAATGATGGCCCGGTGCAGGCCGGCAATGATGTCTTCCCGCTTCTCGCCCAGCGACAGGCGGTCGCGCAGCTCAGCTCCGGCAAACACGGTACAGGTCGAGTTGATCCGCACCGTGCGCGTCGACTTCATCGCCATGGGGCCGAGCTCGTGCAGGCCCATGTTCATTTCGTCGGCAATGTAGCCGAGGTAGCGCCCGCATCCCGCGGCGCAGCGGTCATTCATCTGAAAGTTAGCGACGATTCCGTTCTCGTCGACCTGGATGCCCTTGGTGTCCTGGCCGCCGATGTCCAGCACCGTGCGTGTGCCCGGATACATCAGATGCGCGCCCAGCCCGTGGCACAGGATCTCGGAGCGGATGTTCTCCTTGGGGAACGGCAGGCGCACCCGTCCGTAGCCGGTCCCGACCGTATAGCACTCTTCGATCTCCTCTTTGAGGGCATCCTCGATCGGCTTGCGCAGAAGCTTCTCGTCGATTCGCTTTTCCCTGGTCACCCGGTCCAGCGCGGCCAGGAACTTCTCGTCAAGGTTGGCGGAAGGGGGGCGATTCTCCACCTCGATGATGGACTTGTCGTAGATGTTCAGCAGCGGGTCGTAGCTCAGGCCCGTCTGCCTGGCCACGTCCTCGCTCACCTGCATGTAGACGGACCCCGCCAGGTCGCGGAAGAAGTCGGACTTTCGCTCCGCACCCGGCGCGAACAGCTCTTCCAGCGTCTTTGCCAGATTCCTGAATATTTCCTCGAGCGCCTCGTGCACCGCCTCGCTGCTGTCGATTCCGGGCACTGTGTCCACGTTCTTGCTGCAGGTCTGGTGCAGGTCCTCGAGCTGCTCGAGGAACAACTCCAGGCGGAATGAGCGTTCCAGGTCCGCCAGCAGGCCGGAAATATCACCCTTCAGCTCGGGCACACGCTCGAGCCTGTGCCGGAACAGGGTGAAGCGGGTGCTGATGACCGCCTCCATCTTGGCGACCCGGCTGGCGGTGTCGTAGTTGGAGCGGGAGTTGGTGATCCCGTGCCCCAGGGCCTCGCCGTGCTCGTCCATGATGACGGCCTTGGTGGTGGTCGATCCGAGGTCAATTCCGATATAGCATTTCATTGATGCGCCCCTGTGTCTGTGTACCTATGCCGCTTCGGTCTTCGACCGCTTCTGTTCAATCATCTGGAAATAGCTCTCCAGGCGGTTCTTGACGTTGGCGGCTGAAAAGTAGCGGGGATCGACCAGGTCGGTCTCGATGAACCCCGCCGGCTTGCCGGTACGCTTTTCCACCTGCTGCATCATCATCAGCTGGCCCGCGGAGAAACTGTTGCAGCTCTTGATGGAATTGATGAGCAACCCGTCGGCCTGATACTCGTTGACATAGTCCACGAGCATGTTGACGCGGTTCGGCAGGTTGCGGTTGGTGTAGCAGCCGAGGCAGTACTCGGCCAGGGACTCCAGCGGCCGGTCGGGATCGTGCCGGAAGCCCTGGTCGTAGACGCCGCCCACCTTGGTGTAGGTGCTGGCCACGATCACCGCGCCCTCGTCATAGAACATCTTCCAGAAGTCCCGGAAGCTGGTCCAGTTGGGCGGCCCTTCCACCACCAGGCGATACTTCTCTTCCTGCATGTCGCCTTCCGGGGTCACCGGCCCCTTCTGCTCCGCGAGGCGGGTCTCAATCTCGCTGCGCAGCACCCGGTAGTAGTCCACCGCGTCCTGGGTACCGCGAAATGCCGTGAATATCGGGCCGATGTAATACACGCCGCCGAAATAGGCATCGATCGGGGAGCGGATGTTCTTGGCGCTCTCCAGCACCCACACCAGGTTGTCCTCGGCCTCGGCGGACCGGCGCAGGTTTTCGCGCAACAGGTCGATATCGAACTTCACCCCGCTGACGCGTTCCAGCGCCGGGATAACGTCCTCCTTGAGCTGCTTGACGACGTAGTCCCGCATGTTGTCGGTGATCTCCCCGGCGCCGGTATACGGCACCTGCAACATCACCGTTTCGCAGCCATACTCATGCCGGAGAAGCTCGAACCATTTCATGAAAGTGAAGCAGCCGGTATAGGACAGCAGCAGCAAGTCGGGCGGCGGCATCGGCTTGCCGTTGGGGGCGACATTGCCCTTGGACATCTGCCCGATATCCGACTTCACGTACGTACACACGTCCTCGGAGTGCCCGCTTCGCTCCGCGTCCATGATCATGGCACCGCTTTTCTTGCGCATGCCGTTCTGAATGGCGTTGATCTCCGGGAGATTGTTCAGCAGACCGAAGCACATGATCAGCTCGTTCAGGTTTCCCGGCACGAAAGTCGACACGACCTTGCGGCCGGTTTCCGCGGTGCTGGTGAGCTGGTCATAGTTGTTGGCGATCATTTCCTTCTGCATCACCATTGATGACTCTTTGACGATTTCGGGGTTGTTGCTCATGATCAGCTCCAGAGTTTTAGCGTGTCGGCGAAAGTGCCAGCCTGCTCGCGAATCGGCTGCATCTGGCCGGAGTTCTCGGCGTACTTGAACGAGATGTGCGGCACGCCGTGCTCACTCATGCGGTCGGCCAGCATGGGCCGTTCCAGCAGTGCCGGGTCGCAGAAACTGGCGGCGGCGAAGATGACGCCTTCGGCGTTGTTATCCTTGACCGACTGCAGCAGATACTGGCCGACGTCTTCCTTTCTCGCGCAGTACTTGGCGGCGGTATCGGCGCTGTGGTGAAGAAAGGCGTCGGAGAGCATCTCCAGCGGATTGCCGTCGGTTGCAACATCGTTCAGCAGCCAGCGGTTGCCCAGCATGTAATCGTCGTCGACGATGTAGCAGCCGGACATCTCAATGGACTTGATGAGGTTCAATGGCGGCTGCTCGCAGAACGATCCACTGATCACCACCCGGCAGGCGTCGCGCAGGGGCCGGTCCTCGCCGGGCGCGGCGGCCAGATACTCCTTCATGATCTGAATGTGCTCTTCCACCGGGATAACCAGGCCCGCGCGCATCAGCAGGTAGACCTCGCTGGTAGGCACCATCCATGGCGTCTCGGCCCGGAGTTTGTAGATCTCCCTCACCAGCCGCCGGCGTTCGTTGTAGACGGCTATGGATTGGTTGATGTCGTCGTCGCTGATGGACCTGCCCGCGAGGGCCGCGAGGCCGTCGCGCAGATGCTCCAGCTCCCTGACGTAGTATTCCCCGCCGACTCCGTCCTCGAAGTTCTGCGGGACGTCGAAGTACTGCACGTACATGTCCGGGCGTATCAACTGCCACATCCCGGAAAGGTTGCGAATGACGTCGCAGATGCTGGGAAACAGCATGCCGTCGAGGAAGTCGAGCTTCCCGGTCACACCCAGCTCGATGGTCGAGCGCGGAATCCGGCAGATGTAGCTCTGGTAGTAGGCGTCCCCGTGGATGACTTCCATCTGATCGCCGCCGCCGACGACACCCAGCGGCATCATGCCGGCGGCGTGTATGATCTCTTCCGGCACGTAGATCGGCATGTAGCCGATGACCTTGCGGTCGGGCGCGCCGTCCTTCCACTGCCTGGCCGCCGTGAAATCCAGGTCCTCGTACAGCCCGGTGCAGCGCTCGATAATGTCTTCGGTGGCCATCAGCAATGCTCCCACGCCGGCTGGCGTTTCTCTATGAATGCGTTCAGACCTTCCAGCGGATCGCGGCCGGTCATGAGCTCGTCTACGTACTGCTTCTCGACGCGGTCCAGCTCGGTTTTCAACCGCTGCGCGAGATCGCCGCGGGCGGCGCGCACCGCCTGTCTCAATGCAAACGCGCTGCGCGGCGCCAAGTGCTCGTCGAAGTAGCGCCGGGCGGCTTCATCCGGGGATTCGTCCACGGACTGAACCAGCCCCCAGCGCAGAGCCGTGTCGGCGTCGAT
>JBEPXV010000072.1:0-7714 GCA_041641695.1 Gammaproteobacteria bacterium
GATCATTCGCACATCCCGGCAGTGGATCGAGGAACAGGGCTTCCGGGTCATATACGGCGATACCGATTCCCTGTTCGTTCTGCTGCGGGACGACGGCCAGCCTCTGGAGCGCCAGGCACTCGACCTGGTGGCCGGATTGAACAATCGCTGGACCCAGACCATCGAAAAGGAATACCGCCTGCACAGCTTCCTGGAAATCGAGCTGGAGACGCTGTTCACCAAGTTTTTCATGCCCCGGATTCGCGGCCGCGACACCGGCAGCAAGAAACGCTACGCCGGACTGGCCGGAACCGGGGGGCAGTCCCTGGTGATCAAGGGTCTCGAGGCGGTGCGATCGGACTGGACGGAGCTGGCCCGCAGCTTCCAGCGCGAATTGTTGGAAGCGGTGTTCCGGGAGCAGGACGTGGCGCCCCTGATACGCCGCTACACCGGCCTGGTGCGTTCCGGCGAAGCCCGCCCGCGGCTGGTTTATCGCAAGCGGCTTCGCCAGCCGATCAGCGCCTACCGCAAGAATATACCGCCGCACGTGAAAGCCGCCCGCCAGCTCGACGAGCCCGGCGCCGAGATCCGGTACTATATGACCACCGCGGGGCCGCAACCGGTGGAGAAACATACGGCGCCGCTGGATTACGAGCACTACATCGAGCGCCAGATCAAGCCCGTGGCCGACGCGATCCTGCCGTTCATCGGCCTGGATTTCGACGCCCTGATCGGCGGCCAGGGGGATTTCTTCCAGTGACCGGCCGGCCCGGGCTTCGGGCCCGCGGGTTCACTGGTAACCTGTGGCCGGGCCCAGCGCCCCGATCGGTGAAATATCCGGGCTGCCTCCCGGCACACCGGAGACCCAGGCCATGAGAACAACAATCGCAACAACATCCGGCATCCGTCGATAATGCGCATCGTACTGCTGACACCGGTGGCCCTGCTCCTGCTGCTCGCGGCGATTTACCTGTTGACACCCATGGCGACGCTGGAGCATGACGTTCCGCGCCGCGGCTACGTGGATGCCCATGCGCACATCGCCGGGATCGGCGCCGGCGACAGCGATGCTTTCGTCCATCCGGACCTGGCCGACAGCTTGAAGTTCGGATTCTATCTGCGAAGCGTCGGCGTCACGCGGGACGAGCTGCGCGAGCACGGCGACGAGCTCATCGTTCGCCGCCTGAACCGGACCGTTGCAGCATCCCGCCATGTGCGCCGTGCCGTCATTGTGGCGCAGGACGGCGTGGTGCGCGACGACGCCGTAGACCGGGCGGCGACCCGGGTCTACGTTCCCAACGAATTCGTGGCCCGTATGGCCGAGCGTTATGAGCATCTCGAGTACGGCGCCAGCGTTCATCCGGACCGCTCCGACTGGCGGGAACGCCTCGTCGAAGCGAAGCGCCGCGGCGCCGTGCTGGTAAAGTGGCTGCCGGCGGTGATGCACATCGACCCGGCCAGCCGGCGTTACAGCGAATACTACCGGACCCTGGTGGAGCTGGATCTTCCCCTCCTGGTGCATGTCGGCCGGGAGCCCGTTTCAGAGGGTGCCGGGGATGACCTCGGTGACCCCCGCAAGCTCGCCCTGGCGCTACAGGAAGGAGTCACCGTCATCGCGGCCCGCATGGGCACCGATGGAAGCTACGAAGGACAACCCACTCATGAAAGGCTGTTGTCCATGTTCCAGGAGCATCCCAATCTTTACGCCGACATATCCAGCCTGACCCGGATCGACAAGATCGGTTATCTCGTGGAGGCGCTGAAAGTGCCGGATGCCGCGGAACGGATGCTCTACGGCTCGGACTGGCCACTGCTGTCTGTACCGGTGGTATCGCCCTTCTACCACTGGCCGGATATCGACCTGTCCACCGCCAAGACCATTCAGAGCATTGACAACGGCCTGGACCGGGACGTGGTCCTCAAAAAAGCTCTCGGCGTGCCCCGGGCCATATTCGAGCGCTCCGGGCGTCTGCTCGGGCAGTGAAGCCGGCGCGGGGCCGCGAGGGCACGCTGTCTATTGACACCGGAACCCGCCGCCATATCTAATAGCTAAAGAAGACCACAACCACTTCCTTCGTCAATTTTCTGCAAGCGGCGCGCGCGCATCACACAGTCTCCGGATGATTCGTCCCGGGCCGCCTTCGACGGTCCTTCGCTTTTCCGACTCATGCCTCCGAACCAGATCGATTACCGCGACAACACCATCACCATCGATGCCGACTATGTGCAGCCGGACACCGCCGGTTTTCACATGATGATCGAGAACGGCCGCGCCGCCTTTTTCGACACCGGCACTTCCCTGTCGCTGCCCAACGCCGTCGCTGCCCTGAAAGAGCGCGGCCTGTCGACGAAGGACGTCCAGTACGTGATACCGACTCACGTTCATCTCGATCACGCCGGCGGCGCCGGCGCCATGATGCGCGCGTTTCCCGAGGCCCGCATGATCGTTCATCCGCGCGGCGCGCGGCACATGATCGACCCCGCCAAGCTCTGGCAGGGAACCATCGGCGTTTACGGCGAAGAGCGCGCCGAGCAGTTGTACGGCGAGGTGGTGCCGGTCCCCGAACATCGGGTCACGGTGGCCGAGGACAATACCGAGATCGATTTCCAGGGCCGCAGCCTGTTGTTCATCGACACCCCCGGCCACGCCCGTCATCATTTCTGCGTCATCGATCGAGAGCGGCGGGCAATCTTCGCCGGCGATATGCTGGGTATCTCCTACCGCGTGTTCGACAGCGACCGCGGGCCGTTCGTATTTCCTTCAACCACCCCGGTTCAGTTCGAGCCCGAGGCGTTCCACGAGTCCCTGGAACGAATCGCCGGCTACGACCTCGAGTACGCCTACCTGACCCATTTCGGCCGCATCGAGTTGAGCCCCGGCATATTCAAGGCGCTGCACCAGCACATCGACCGTTTCGTGGACATCGCGCTGCAGGTGGAGGACGAACCGAACCGTGAGGCGGTGCTCATCGACAGGCTGGCCAAGTACCTGTTCAACGAAGTCAAGGCGCACGGCTCACACATTGCCGATGACAAGATCCGCATGAACCTCGCCATGGACGTCAAGCTGAACGCCCAGGGCATCGACATCTGGCTCAACCGGCGCCAGAAGTGACTAGATCAAGCCGAGACTGAGCGCGATCACCACCGCGTACCGGACCCCTTTCCCGATCCCGGTCAGAATCACGAACAGGCCCAGGGGCACCCGCATGACGCCGGCGACGAAGGTCAGACCGTCGCCTCCCACCGGCAGCCACGCCATCAACAGGGACCATTTTCCGTAGCGTAGAAACCATGCCTGGGCGCGGTGGATCTGATGGGGCTTGAAGGGAAACCAGCGGCGGTCCTCGAAATGCAGCAGGAACCGGCCCAGATACCAGTTGACTACCGCGCCGAGGGTATTGCCGATGGTCGCGGCGAGGAACACACCGCCGGGATCGGCGCCCCGCATCAATAACGCCACCAGGACCACCTCCGAGTAGAACGGCAGCAGGGTCGCGGCGATGAACGCCGTCGCCGCCAGAAAAAGGTAAGATTCGAGGCCCACCATGCGCGCCGTCTCAGATACTGATCACCACGCCGGATCCGCGTACCGCCCCGGCGAAGGACCGGAACAGCGCACGCTGCGCGCGCTTGTAGGGCAGATACTCGGGATGCCACTGCACGCCGACCAGGAACCGGTGAACGGGGCTCTCGACGCCCTGGATGAAGCCGTCGGAGTCCCGGGCGGACGCCACCAGGGGTTCGGCAAGCCGCTCGACGGCCTGATGGTGGAGGCTGTTGACCCGCGCGGTGCGGGTTCCCATGCATGTTTCGAGAAAGCTCCCGGCAACCAGGTGGGCATCCTTCACCGGAAACGCGCTGTTGACGTTCGGCGTGCGCCGCCGCAGCGGCCTCAGGTCCTGGTACAGCGTTCCCCCGAGCACCACGTTGATGAGCTGGGCACCCCGGCAGATACCCAGTATCGGGATGTCGGTATCCAGGGCGCGTCGCAGGACCTCTATCTCGAAGCGGTCGCGCTCGATGTCATATTCCGCCAGCCCGTCCCCAACCGCGCCGTAATGGGTCGGCTCGATATTGTCGCCGCCTCCGATGATGATGCCCCGCACCGGGGTTGGATGCGCGCGGTGCCCCGGTGTCAGGTAGGCGCCGCTCAGACCGGCCACCCGCAGCATGAAGCGTGTCGCCCACCAGCTCAGTTTCAGACGCCGGTCCGGGCCGGTGACGGCTACGTCGCACGCACCAGCCACGATTCACATTGCTCGATCCAGCGCGATTTGAACAGGCGGGGCCCGCGGCTGAGCTCCCGCCGGAACGCCCGGCACGCCCGCAGCAGCCGCTCGCGATCATCAGCCAGGTACTCCACTTCCAACCAATGTCCCCACGGCACCCTTAGGTTCCAGTCCTCGCGGTCGATGTCGCAGTTCGGCAGACGGTAATGCAGGGCCGGGCGCGGCTTGATACGGGGATCATCGACGACCCGCCGCACTCTCTCCGGGTCGATATGGGCAAACAACGGCAGCATATCCAGGCTTTTGTTGCGGGTCGGGTTGGCCTGCAGATAGTCGTCGATCAGCCCGTCGATGTCCGGCGCGTAGCCCGCCTCGAGGATCAGGTCGATATACGCCGCGTCGAACGTCTCGATGTAAGGGGTAAACCACTTGCGGCTGGGATCCAGCTGCTCGCGGTCCACGAGCCAGTCATACAGGCAGGTATAGCCGCGCATGTAGGCCAGGATGGTGTCCGCATCGAGCGCCGGCATCTCGGGATTGAGCTGCAGGCCGAAGGCGTACCAGGGCGAATGACGGGTGCCCCGCGCGCCGGCCCGCCGCAGGGCGGCGATCAGCGGCTCCAGCTCCAGGAGCCGGTCCATGACAATGGGCTCGGTGACAATCTCCCAGGGCACCACGACCTGAGCCGCCCCGGCCAGCGCATCATCGGTGAGGCGATCCAGCTCGCTGCGGCTCTCGTCGTCCTCCGCGGCCCGCGCCATATCCTTCATGTAGGCCGCATCCAGCTCCACGATCAGGTCGCCCGCGCCGCTCCCGGTGACTTTGAACTCGAAGCGGGTCTCGCAGTGCACCTCGCCGCCCAGCTGCGCGGTGATGACATCCAGTATCTCGTCGGGCGCCAGGCCGGCGAACTCGAGCTCGACGCCGACCCGGCGCGGCCGGCCCTGGTAGTTGCGTGTCGTCGGTGGCAGCAAATCGTTCAAGGGACACCATGGGGCGATGCCTGCCGGTCGCCCGGCGGCGGTCCGGCTGCCGGGCCCGGGAGAGTCCGTCCCCGGGCCACCACCGGCGGCTCGCCTACTTGTTCATGCGGTTTTCTATCAGGTGCTCCACGACGCTCGGATCCGCCAGGGTGCTGGTATCACCCAGATTGTCCAGCTCGTTCTCGGCAACCTTGCGCAGTATGCGCCGCATGATCTTGCCCGACCGGGTCTTGGGCAGCGCCGGCGCCCACTGCAGGAGATTGATCTTCGCGAACGCGCCGATCTCCGTACGAACCAGCTGGATGAGCTCATCGCGCAGCTCGTCCGTGCCTTCCTCGCCCGCCATGAGGGTAACGTAGGCATAGATGCCCTGGCCGGTCACCGGGTGTGGATAGCCCACCACGGCGGCCTCGGCCACCTTGTCGTGCAGGACCAGCGCGGACTCGATCTCGGCGGTGCCGAGACGATGACCGGAGACGTTCAGCACGTCGTCCACGCGCCCGGTGATCCAGTAGTAGCCATCCTCGTCCCGGCGGGCCCCGTCGCCGGTGAAGTAGTAGCCCTTGTACATCTGGAAGTATGTCTCGTAGAAGCGCTTGTGATCACCGTAAACGGTGCGCATCTGCGACGGCCAGGGAAACTTTATCGCCAGGTTACCCGCAGCCGGGCTGTCGGTGAGCTCCGTGCCCTGGTCGTCGAGCAGCACCGGCTGTACGCCGAAGAACGGCTTGGTGGCCGACCCGGGCTTCAGGTTCGTGGCGCCCGGCAGGGGGGTGATCATGTGGGCGCCGGTCTCGGTCTGCCACCAGGTATCCACGATGGGGCAGCGTCCGTCGCCGACGACCCGGTAATACCATTCCCAGGCTTCCGGGTTGATCGGCTCGCCGACGGTGCCCAGCAGCCGCACGGATTTGCGCGACGTCTTCTTGACGGGCTCATCGCCGGAAGCCATCAGGGCGCGGATTGCCGTCGGCGCCGTGTAGTAGATGTTGACCTGGTGCTTGTCGCAGACCTCCCAGTGGCGCGACGGCGAGGGATAGGTCGGCACGCCCTCGAAGATCAGGGTAATGGCGCCGTTGGCCAGGGGACCGTACACGATATAGGAATGGCCCGTGACCCAGCCGACGTCGGCGGTGCACCAGAACACTTCGCCGTCGTGGTAGTCGAACGTGTACTTGTGGGTCATCGCGCACTGCAGCAGGTAGCCCGCGGTGGTATGCAGGACCCCCTTCGGTTTGCCCGTGGAGCCGGAGGTGTACAGGATGAACAACGGGTCCTCCGCGTCCATTTCCTCGGCCGGGCAGTCGGCGTCGGCCTCTGCCAGCAGGTCGTGGTACCAGAAGTCGCGGCCTTCGTTCCAGTTCACCGAGCCGTCGTCGCACTGCACCACGATGCAGGTATGCACATCGGGGCACTCCTCCAGGGCCTGGTCGGTGTTCGCTTTCAGCGGCGTCTTGCGGCCGCCGCGGATTCCGACGTCGGCGGTAATGACGGTCTGGCAGTCCGAATCGAGGATGCGGTCGCGCAGCGCGTCCGGCGAGAAGCCGCCGAACACCACGGAGTGGACGGCGCCGATACGGGCGCAGCTGAGCATGGCCACGGCCGCCTCGGGCACCATGGGCATGTAGATCGAAACCCGGTCGCCTTTTTTGACGCCCCGGGATTTCAGCACGTTGCTGAACCTGCATACTTCCTCGTGAAGCTCCCTGTAGGTGATCTTCCGGTCCTGGTCGGGCTCGTCCCCCTCCCAGATTATGGCGGCCTGGTCGCCGCGGGAGTCCAGGTGGCGGTCGACGCAGTTGTGGCACACGTTCAGCTTGCCGCCCTCGAACCACCGTATGTGCAGGTCGTCCTCCTGGTAGCTCCAGTCAAGGACCTTGTCCCACTTCCTGAACCAGTCGAGGAACTCGCCGGCCTGTTCGGCCCAGAATCCTTCCGGATCCTCGATGGACCGCTTGTACATCTGGTCGTACTTCTCGCCGTCGATCCATGCATTGCCGGCCACTTCTTCGGGTACGGGGTACGTCTTCACATCGGACATGACTTCCTCCTCGTCGTTATCTAATCAGCTGGATCCCGGCCTGTACCTGCGGGACCACAAACAAAATCCGGTCTCGGGTCCGTGGATTCCACCGGCGCCCTGCGTCCCTTTTATGGTTGTCGCGTCGCGCCGTGAAACCGGCGTGCCGCGGCGCCTGGAAGTATGTAACATCCTGAATTTTATAGGCAGACAATGCACTTGTCTAACCGCCCGCGGCGGCGTTGAACCGTGCCGCACCGCCGCAGTCTATATCAGTATCCACCACGGGGACGCTCCGTGAAAGACTTCAATGCCCACGTATCGGACGACGTCGTAGTGGTGCTCGACGCCTCGGCGGCCCTGGAGGTAACGGAATTCCGGCTTTTCGAGCTGGCATGGCGCGACTGGTTCGGGGGCCAACCGGAAGAGCGGCGCCTGGAGCGTTATTTCGCCGCGTACATGTTCGCCGACCGGGTCCCCTACTGGGTGCGCAGCTTTGC
>JBEPXV010000073.1:0-7671 GCA_041641695.1 Gammaproteobacteria bacterium
TATTCGTAGCGCAGCTCGTCCAGGGAGAAGTGGCAGCGTTCGGCGACTGCCAGGGTTTCCGTCAGCAGGTCCGGCGGATAGATCCCGGCAAGCCGGTCGCGGGACCGCAGGTGGCGTTCGCCGTTGGGAAACAGCGCCATGCCGAGCTGCTGCAGGGGCGTTTTCAGCCGGATAGCGGTCAGGGTGTCCTGCAGCGCCCGGCGGCTGCGCCGGTGCATGTGCACGTCCCCCGCCGCCACCAGCGGCAGCCCGAGATGCCGGCCCATCTCCCGCAGCGCCGCGAGCCGCCCGGCATCGTCCGGCGCCAGCAGCAGCTCCACAGCGATCCACAGGCGGCCCGGAAAGCATTCCGCGAGGAACCCGCCCTCGCCGGCATCGGGTGCCGCCCCGGGCAGCCACAGGGCCAGGCATTGGCCCAGGCGCGCTTCTGCCAGGTCCTCCCGGGTCAGCCGGTAGCTGCCCTTGCCGGCCGCCCGTCGTCCCCGGGTGATCAGCCCGCAGAGCTGCGCGTAGCCTTCCCGGCTGGTGGCCAGGACCACCAGCCCGAGGCCGTCGGCCAGGCGCAGCTCGCTGCCGATGATCAGCGGCAGGCCGCAGCGCTTTGCCTCCATGTGCGCCCGCACCACACCGGCCACCGAGCACTCGTCGGTGATGGCCAGCGCCGCATAGCCCAACTCCCACGCCCGCGCCACCAGCTCCTCCGGGCGCGACGCGCCCCGCAGGAAGGAGAAATTGCTCAGGCAATGGAGCTCGGCGTAGGGCCACGACATACTGTAATAATATACAGTATATCAGAACCAGGGTGAATGATTGGTGTTGGTGATGCGGGGTTTGGGGAGAGATAATAGTATAGGGTGTCACCGCATGGCCGGCGCCGCCATGTCCGTATACGGGAACACCGGTCCCGCGCGTAGCGATGAAAAATGGATCACTTCACCCGAAGGCACTCTCGCATTCGAACAAGCGGGACAGGATGAGGAGAAAAACAATTAAGGAAGTCTGCTTATTCGTCCCCTCACCCGAGCCCTCTCCCCCAAGGGGGAGAGGGGGCGTTCTGCCACACACTTCCCCCGATATCGAGCGAAGGGTCCCCTCGCCCTCTCCGAGGGAGAGATAACGGTACTGGATTTCAACGGATGGCCGGCGCCAAAGTGCCCGTGTACGGGAACGCCATTCCCGCGCGAGGCGCCAGGAAATGCAGCGATGCATCTGAAGGTTCTCCGCTCTCCCGAAAAGGAGGGACAGGGTGAGGGGACAAACAACACCGGAAAACAAAAACGCCGGCCTGCGGAACGCAGGCCGGCGTTTTGTAGACATCTCACCGCCGGCCGGAAGACCGGCGGATCAGGGTCAGATGCTTAAAGCGGTTGAACGTTCTCGGCCGCCGGACCCTTCTGGCCCTGGGTGACTTCGAACTGGACTTTCTGGCCTTCGGCCAGGGTCCTGAATCCGGACGCCTGGATGGCGGAATGATGGACGAATACGTCCTTGCTGCCGTCTTCCGGGCTGATGAATCCGAAGCCCTTGCTGTCGTTGAACCACTTGACTGTGCCTGTAATCACGAAAATACCTCTTGAATATATAGTTGCGATGTTCTGCAGTTTCGTACTTGTAAAGCGATGGTGCGGAGGGGTCTTCTGATAGTACAGGAGGGCTTCCGGACTCTCACAAAAAGTGCGCTGCATGCCGGACTATACACAAGCGGACATCAATGTCCACAATTTTCTTGACGAATTGCGCCGCTGGACAGCCGGGTGGCATTTTTCGCGTGATGCGGGGCTCTGCCGCCCCTGCCGCCAGGTCCCGGCCGTGGCGGCAGGCCGGCGGCCGCCGCCGCGCCGGGCACGGGCCCCGCCTACTCGTCCAGCCAGGCCTCGAAGCGCGCGCCGAGGTCGTCCTGGTGCGCCGCCCACCATTCGTAGTTGAACAGCAGCACATTCTCGGCGTTGCCGGGATCCGTCGGCATGTGCGGCGCCATATCTATGCCCAGCTCGGCGTGCTGGCCCACCAGGGGTGCCGACGAGGCGCGCGCCGGGCCGTAGGAGATGTACTTGGCCTGGTCCGCCAGCCGCTGGGTGTCGGTGGCGTAGTGCAGGTACTCCTTCACGGCCTCCAGGTTCCCGGTGCCCCGCGGCACAACCCAGCCGTCGAGGTCGAACACCTGCCAGTCCCACATCATGGAGATCGGCTCGTTGCGCTCCACGATGGAGGCGAAAAGCCGGCCGTTGTACGCCGAGGCGATGACCACCTCGCCGTCCTCGAGGAGCTTGATCGGGGTATCGCCCTTGAGCCACCACACCACCTGGCTCTTGATGGTGTCGAGCTTGACCAGGGCCCGCTCCACGCCCTGGGGCGTGGACAGCAGGTCGTACACCTGGCCCGGCGATACGCCGTCGGCGATCAATGCCCACTCCATATTGCCGATCGGCTTCCGCTCCAGGGAGCGCATGCCCGGGAACTGGCCCAGATTGAACACGTCGTCGATGGAGTCGGGCTGCCGCACCAGCAGATCGTGCCGATACCCGAAGGCGGTGGAGAATACGATCTGGGGTATGAAGCACGGCGACACGATCAGATCCCCGAAATCCTCGCTGGCGGGCGTGCCGTCCGGCGCCGGCGCCAGCCACTCGTCATGCGGCACCTCCATGGCCAGGCCCTCCTCGCAGGCGGCAATGGCATTGGACGCCGTCATGTCGACCAGGTCCCAGCGAACGTTGCCGGCGCTGACCTGCTCGCGCAACAGCTTCAGCCCTTCCGCGCTGGCTTCATCCTCGCTAATTTCGACGTTGGGGTTCTCCTGCATGTAGGGCTCGTGGTAGGCGCTCCACTGGCTGGCGGAATAGGCGCCGCCCCAGGAAACGATCTTCAGATCGATATCGCCGCCGCTGCCGGAGGACCGTGACGCGTTCGAGCTGCCGGTGGACTGGGTCGTTTCGGTGGTCGCCACGTCAACGGTCTCGGTCTTCTTGTCACCCGGCTTCGGCATCCGGTTCATCGGCACCAGGTATTCTTCCACCAGCAGATTGGCGGAATTCAGGTAGCTGTCGGTGTCATCGGGCGGCACCAGCTCCGCGCCGCCGTACAGGCGCTCGCGCATTGCCCGGGTCGCCTCCTGGCCCTCAGGGGCCAGGAGGACCGCCTCGATCTGGTCGGCGAGTGCCGGCGAGACGCGTTCGCTGACGGTGAATGCCGCCCCCAGCGTGGTCCGCAGCGCGCGAACCGCGAGCTGGTCCCGGTCGGCCTCCGGGAGATTCCGAAGCAGCGAGCGGCGCGTCACGCCGCAGTAGCAGCGCTCGCCAAGCACCCCGGCAACGACATCCCGGGCGTCCTCCACGGAAACGAGCATGGGGTGACGCAGCGCATTGTTGGCGAATACCTCGAGATTGGAAAACAGCAGCATGCCCAGATCCGGCGGCGGCAGCGCACAGGTCGACGCCTCCGTGCAGGAGAACGACGCGGTGACGTTGGCGCCCAGCAGCTTGCCGGTGGAGCTCTGGGGCGCCACCAGCACCCACTCCTGCTCGGGAACCTGGGCGAGGACTCGCTGATTGTTGGCATCCAGCTGATAGCCGACAAAATGCGGGTCACCCAGGTACAGCTCCGCGCGGTCCTCCACAATATAGTCGACGTAATTGAGCTGATTGTCGGGATGCTGATACATCCACGGCTGCCCGGTCTTGTCGGCCAGAAGATCCATCAGCGGCTGGAAAATTTCTTCGCCCGTCTCGCGCGTTTCCTGCGGCTGGGCTACGAAGACCAGCGCGTGGGCGCCCGGCGCCGCCCACAGGAATAAACACACGACAAGACTCGATAATCTCAACATCCCCGCTCCGAATGACTGTTTATTAAGTTTGGACGATTATAGTCGATCGTTCCGGCTTGCGCGTGCGACGATCGATACGCCCATTGGCTGCGTGGGCTAAGAGGCCTCGTCGCCGCCGCCGATCATCTTCGCAGGGTCCACCCAGCGGTCGAATTCCTCGGCGGTGAGGAATCCGAGCTTGACCGCCTCCTCCTTCAGGGTAGTGCCGTTCTCGTAGGCCGTCTTGGCGATCCTGGCCGCGTTCTCGTATCCGATATGGGTGTTCAATGCCGTCACCAGCATCAGGGAGTTGTCCAGGTTCTTCTTCAGATTCGCCTCGTTCGGCTGGATGCCGACCGCGCAGCGGTCATTGAATGACACGCAGGCGTCGCCGATGAGACGCGCCGACGACAGCAGATTGGCGGCCATCATGGGCTTGAATACATTCAGCTCGAAGTGGCCGCTCATGCCGCCGGCCGACAGCGCCACATCGTTGCCCAGCACCTGGGCGCAGACCATGGTCAGCGCCTCGCACTGCGTCGGGTTGACCTTGCCGGGCATGATCGACGAGCCGGGCTCGTTGGCGGGGATCAGTATCTCGGCGATCCCCGAGCGCGGCCCCGAGGCCAGCAGACGAACGTCATTGGCGATCTTCATCAGGCTCACGGCAAGCTGCTTCACCGCGCCGTGGGTCTCCACGAGCGCGTCGTGCGCCGCCAGGGCCTCGAACTTGTTGCGCGCGCTGGTGAACGGGTAGCCGGTGGATTCGGCGATCTTCCTCGCCACCAGCTCCGCATAGCCGACCGGCGTATTGATGCCGGTGCCGACCGCCGTGCCTCCGAGCGCCAGCTCACCGAGATGAGGCAGCGTATTGGAAAGTGCGCTGAGCCCGTGGTCGAGCTGGGAAGCGTAGCCCGAGAATTCCTGGCCGAGGGTAAGCGGCGTGGCATCCATCAGGTGGGTCCGACCGATCTTCACGTGGCCGCTGAAGGCGCGGGATTTCTCCCACAACGTATCGCGAAGCCGTTCCACGCCGGGGGTTGTGCGCGCCGCGACCATCTCGTAGGCGGCGATGTGCATGGCCGTCGGGAACGTATCGTTGGACGACTGCGACTTGTTCACGTCGTCGTTGGGATGCAGCGTGCGCTCGCCGCGCCCGAGCTCCCCGCCCTCCAGCACATGCGCCCGGTTGGCGATCACCTCGTTCACATTCATGTTGGTCTGGGTGCCGGAGCCGGTCTGCCAGATCACCAGGGGAAACTGGTCGTCCAGCTCCCCCGCCAGGATCTCGTCGCACACCCGGGTAATCAGGTCGCGTTTTCTCTCTGGCAGCACGCCCAGCTCATGGTTGGCCCGGGCGGCCGCTTTCTTCAGGTGAGCGAAACCGCGAATGATCTCGATGGGCATGCGCTGGGCGGGCCCGCCGATCCTGAAATTGTTGCGCGACCGTTCGGTCTGGGCGCCCCAGTACTTGTCGGCGGGGACCTCGACGTCTCCCAGCGAGTCTTTCTCTATCCGGTAAGTCATGTTTCGTTTGTCGGCGGCGATTGGTTGAAGGGAAAGAGAGGAAAAAGGGGGTCGGAAAAAGGGGGTCAGAGTGGGTTTTTCATTCGATGTTCAATTGGGCAGAAACCACGGAAAAACCCACTCTGACCCCCTTTTTCCTTTTTTCCACGGCGTCGGATATACGGTTTTAAAGCAACGCCGCAGCGTCCGCAAGCCGGAAAAAAGGGGGTCAGAGTGGGTTTTTCCTTCGATGTTCAATTGGGCAAAAACCACGGAAAAACCCACTCTGACCCCCTTTTTTCTCTTTTTTTTCTCTAAGCGAACAGGCCGTGCAGGTACCATTGCCGGCGCCTCAGGTCCCGGAAGACCCACAGGCGACGGCCCCGGGAATCTGCCGCGACGTAGTAATCGCGGCGCTGATCGTGCCGGTCCCACCAGCCCGTCTCGATGCGCTCGGGCCCCTTGATGAGCTTCGCCGGCTCCGCAGGCCACGGCAGCGGCCGGGGCGTGTCGAGCAGCCACAGCGGCCGAGAAAAAAGGGGGTCAGAAAAAAGGGGGTCAGAGTGGGTTTTTCGCTCGATGTTCAATTGGGCAGAAACCGCGGAAAAACCCACTCTGACCCCCTTTTTTCCATTTCCATTGGTCCAGGCCAGGCCGGGCCGGTGCTCGGCCACGGTATGGAGCGTATCCAGCTCCCGTCCATCCAGATGCATGGCCAGCAGCTCCTCGGTCTGCTGCCACTGCATGATCGCCTCCTCGCTCGTCTCGAACAGCTGCCGGCTGCGCGCCTGGAAGGGATGGATGCGGTCACTGGCGAGCACCAGCCCCGCGACGGGCCCGGGGAGCCGGATCCGATCGAGTCGCTCGGCGGCCAGCCGGCGCAGATGGTCCCAGTCCCGGCTGATACGGCGCACGCCGATGTCCACGCGCGTCACGCCGCTGCCCGTTTCGGGCAGGCACTCGATGGTAAAGCCGCTGGTGGCCCGCGCCGAGCGGTGCAGGTAGTCCGTCCACTGCCGCAAAAGATGCTCGACTCCCCGGTTGATCTGCGCCAGGTCGTCGGTGGCCCAATCCAGCATCAGCACGCTCGAGAAGTACCAGGACGGCTCGTGCAGCGGCTGGGGATCCGGACGCCGGCCCTGCAGGCGGTCGAGCTCCCGGACCAGGCCGGCGCCGAAGCGGCGGGCCAGGCCCTCGGCGGGCAGGCGCCACAGATCCCGGAGGACGCGTATGCCGGCCCGCTCAAGGCGGGTGACAGTCTTCGAATCCAGCTCCAGCAGGCTGGCGGGCATGTCGCCGAGCGCGGAGCGCAGGGCCGGCTTGTCCGTCACCACGACCTCGCGGCCCCGGCGGGCCAGGCATTTCGCCGCCGAGGGCGCCGGCGCGCCGGCGATGCGGTGAACATGACCGGCGGCATCGAGCTTCTCCCCTATCAGGGTCCTGAGCCGCTCGATCCCCCCGAACAGGCCCAGGCTGCCCCGGACCTCCAGCAGCACGGTCTCGGGCTCGTGGACGGAAACCACCGGGCTGAACGACAGCATCCAGTCGCCGATCTCCGCCAGTCGCTCTCGCTCCCGCCCGGGTCGGCGGCGCTGAACCGCCAGTCCCGGGCACATCACGCTCGCGGCACTGACCGTCATGCCCGACCATACGCCCTGCCGCCGCGCTTCGGGCGAGACCCGGTAAATCAGCCAGCCCCGGTGGGATTCCTCGGAGACAGCCGATGGATTTTCGTCCAGCACTTCCCCCGCCAGCCAGGGAAGATGGATCGCCAGCCAGAGGGGGGGGGGAATGGGGTCAGCAAAAAAAACGGGGTCAGAGTGGGTTTTTAGCTCGATGTTCAATTGGGCAGAAACCGCGGAAAAACCCACTCTGACCCCGTTTTTTTGGACCTCGTTTTTTCCCATCACAGGTCCAGAACGACGCCGGAATATCGGCAGGTTCCACGGGCCTTGAGAATCTCCAGGTTCAGGCCCGCCGCGATCCGGCTCAGGCGCAGGTGCATGGTCGCGGGGCCGGCGTCCCAGGACCGGGTCCCGCTACCGGGCCTTTCCCGGTGAAACAGCACGCACGAAGCGCCGCTGTCCTCCACCGCCAGTTGCAGGCGGCGCACTGTCCGGCCCGAGAGCGTCCGCGGCCAGGCCAGCACCAGCCCGCAAGCGCTGCTTTGCAGAAGCTTCTCCGCACACCAGAGGATCTGCTGGTCCGAAAAAAAGGGGACGGACCCCTTTTTCGTCGAAAAAGGGGTCCGTCCCCTTTTTTTCAGCACGCGGCAAAGACCCAGGTCCAGGCCGGCGGCGGTCAGCGCCGGGGCATACGGCGTATGCGGCGGCGCGATCCAGGAGACATACCGGTTGTCCCGG
>JBEPXV010000074.1:0-7666 GCA_041641695.1 Gammaproteobacteria bacterium
TCGCAAACGACAGAATAGATACATGACCAGACGCATCGTTTTATTACCCGGTGACGGCATCGGTCCGGAAGTGGTGGCCGAGGCCGCCAAAGTCATCGAAGCGCTGAGCACGGGGGCCGGGCTGAACGCCGAGGTGTGCTATGCGCCGATTGGCGGCAGCGCCTACGATGAAACCGGTGAGCCCCTGCCGGAACGGACGCTGCAGGCGTGCCGTGACGCCGATGCCATTCTGCTGGGCGCCGTCGGCGGGCAGAAGTGGGACGACGTCGCCTACGACAAGCGCCCGGAGAAAGGCCTGCTGGCGCTACGCTCGAAGCTGGGCCTGTTCGCCAACCTGCGCCCCGCGATGACCTATTCGGCCCTGAGCTCGGCGTCGTCCCTGCACGCGGAGCTGGTGGCCGGCCTCGACCTGATGATCGTGCGAGAGCTCACCGGGGGCATCTACTTCGGCGAGCCGCGCGGCATCCGCGAGGAGAACGGCGAGCAGGTCGGATTCAATACCCTGGTGTACAGTGAGTCCGAGATCGAGCGCATCGCCCGAAACGCCTTCGAGGTCGCCGGCAAGCGCCGGCAGCGCGTGTGCTCGGTGGACAAGGCGAACGTGCTGGAGAGCTCGCAGCTCTGGCGGCGGACGGTGACGCGCGTGGCCGCGGATTATCCGGACTGCGAGCTGACCCACATGTACGTCGATAATGCCGCCATGCAGCTCGTGCGCGAGCCGAAACAATTCGACGTGATCGTCACCGGCAATATGTTCGGTGACATCCTGTCCGACGTTGCGGCACAGCTGACCGGGTCTATCGGCATGTTGCCGTCGGCCTCGCTGGACGAGCACGGCAAAGGTCTTTATGAGCCGGTGCATGGCTCGGCGCCCGACATCGCCGGCTCGGGCAGGGCGAATCCACTGGCCGCGATCCTGTCCCTGGGCATGCTGCTTCGCTATTCCCTGAACGAAGCGGCGCTGGCGAGTCGCGTCGAATCTGCGGTGTCCCGTGTTATTGAGCAGGGCTACCGGACCCCGGACATCGACCGGGGTGAGAGCGTGCCGGTGGGCACCGCGGAGATGGGCGACGCCGTGGTGAACGCACTGAATTGAGAGGATATTTTGTGGTATTTTATAAGGAATTCAGCGTAAATATATGAATTAAAGGGAAAACTCCGGCTGGGAGCGGCATCGGCGCCGATCCGGGCGCGCACCATTCCCTTTCGCACCGGCACTACGCCGGGCGGTGCGTTGCAGGTTGACGAGACGGATCCGGCCATGAACCTTAGTACCAGGAAAATCAAATGTTTAAATCGCTTTATGAAAGCAATGGGTGACAATGACGAAAAGCTATGATGTCGCCGTCGTGGGCGTGACGGGCGCCGTGGGCGAGGCGATGCTGGAAGTGCTGGCTCAGCGAAACTTTCCCGTGGGCACGCTGCACGCGCTGGCCAGCGAACGGTCCGCCGGCAAGACCGTCATGCTGGGCAACCGGCCCTGCAAGGTCGCCAACCTGGAGGAGTTCGATTTCCGGGACGTGCAGATCGCCCTTTTCTCGGCGGGTGGTTCCGTCTCCGCGGCCCACGCGCCGCGCGCCGTGGAAGCCGGCTGCGTGGTGATCGACAACACCTCGCAATACCGCTACGACGACGATATTCCGCTGGTGGTTCCGGAGGTCAATCCACATGCCATCGCCGACTACACGAACCGCGGGATCATTGCCAATCCGAACTGCTCCACCATCCAGATGGTGGTGGCGCTAAAGCCCATCTACGATGCGGCGGGCATCGAGCGTATCAACGTGTGCACCTATCAGGCCGTGTCCGGCACCGGCAAGTCGGCCGTCGAGGAACTGGCCGATCAATCCGCCCGGCTGCTGAACGGCCTGAAGATCGAGCCTCACGTGTACCCCAAACAGATTGCCTTCAATGTGCTCCCTCACATAGACGTATTCATGGACAACGGCTATACCAAGGAAGAGATGAAAATGGTTTGGGAAACCCGCAAGATCATCGAGGATCCCGCAATCCGGATCAATCCCACCGCGGCTCGCGTGCCGGTGTTCTATGGTCACTCCGAGGCGGTGCACATCGAAACCCGCGACAGGCTGAGCGCCGCGGATGCCCGGGAGATTCTGGCGTCCGCGCCGGGGGTGACGGTGCTGGACGAGCGCCAGGACGGGGGCTACCCGACGGCGGCGACGGAGGGGGCCCACCACGACGCCGTGTTCGTGGGCAGGATCCGCGAGGACATCTCCTGCGACAACGGCCTGGACCTGTGGATCGTGGCGGACAACGTCCGCAAGGGCGCGGCGCTGAACAGCGTTCAGATCGCCGAAAAGTTGATAAAAACGTATTTGTGATCGATACTTACGAAAGTTTTATCATACAGATTCTAATCACCCTGGAATAACCCCAGGAATAATAGACGGTTTTATAGAGACGATCTCCGATGAACGCGATAAAAGCAACGATGAGCGTATGCTGTTTCAGGACGTTCGGTCTGATCGCCGGTTTGCTGGTACTGCTGTTGCCGATCCAGGCCCATGCGTTGAGCCTCGGGGGGTTCCAGGTTGAGTCGGCCCTGGACGAACCACTCAGGGCGGAGATACAGCTTGAATCCGTGGATCCGGAATCCCTCGGGAGCCTGGAAGTGACGCTCGGCTCGCGGGAGGACTTCCAGCGTGCGGCAGTGCCCCGGTCGGACTACCTTGATCAACTCGAGTTCCGGGTTATCGACACGAGCGATGGCAATGCGGTTGTCGAGGTCACCTCCGAGCAGCCGATGAAGGAGCCGTTTCTGCATTTCCTCGTCGCGGTCGAGTGGAGCGGCGGCAAGCTGGTCCGGGAGTACACCGGCCTGCTCGATCCGCCCCTGTATGCGGGCGAATCACCGACACGGATCGAGTCCCCGGCCGTAGAGAGCGGACAGACGGCCCGGGATGATGAGCCGGCCGGCGCGCCGGCGGACGAGCCGGCCGACACCGTGAGCACGGTCACGCCGTCGAGCGGCGCGGTCAGCGGCCGGTCGGCCGAGTACGGCCCGACCCGGGAAGGCGACACATTGTGGGATATCGCGTCGAGCCTGGACACCGGCCCCGTCGAGGCGAACGTCTTTCAGATCATGATCGCCCTGCAGCGGCAGAACCCGGATGCCTTCATCGACAACAATGTCAATCGCCTGAAGACCGGCGCCATCCTGCGCCTGGATGACATCGCGCGGGTCGCGGAGATTCCAGCCGAGCAGGCGAGTGCCTCCTACACCGCGCAGCTCGAGGAATGGGAGTCCTTCAGAACCCGTGTCGCGAGCGCCGACGGCGGGTCGGAGACGACCATGGCGGCTGCAGATACGGCCCCGGATGCCACGGCGACGGATCAGGCCGCCGGCCAGGAAGCCTCGGATGCCGGCGCCGATACGGCGTCATCGTCGTCCGACCAGGCCGCCGCCGCGCCGGAAACCGACGCCGCGCCGGAAACCGACGCCGGTGCCGAAGGCGAGGACGATGTGTTGAGAATCGTCCAGGCGACCGTCGACCAGGCGGAACAGTCCGAAACGGCCAGCGCCGGGTCCGACCGCTCGGGTGAGATCGCCGAGCTGCGGGGCCAGGTTGCGACGCTCCAGGAGTCGCTGGAGTCCCGCAACCTGGAGAACGATGAGCTGCGTGAGCGTGTGCGCCTGTTGGAGAGCCAGCTGGAGAATGCGCAGCGGCTCGTCGAAATCGAGAGTGAGGAGCTGGCCGCCGCCCAGCAACAGGCCGCCCAGGCTCAGCAGGCTGCCGAAGAGGCCCGGGCGCAGGCCCTCGAAGCCCGGGAGCTGGCTGAGGAGCGGGCCCAGGAGGGGTCGCAGGCCGCGGCGCCGTCGGAACCGGACGCGCAGCAGTCGGAGGCGCAGACGGTCCAGCCGGTGGAGGAAGCCGGCCAGGAATCGGTGGAGTCGTCATCCGTGGCCGAGGAGGCGTCCATGGCCGAGGAGGCGTCCATGGCCGAGGAGCCGGAGGTCATCGCAGACGCAGGCAGTGGCAGCGAGCCCCAGGGCGCCGGGGACGAGACACAGACTGCCGGGAGCCCGGGCACGACGGAACCCGAGTCCAGCCAGCAGGCGTCGGCCGCGGCCGGGAGCCCGGGCACACAGTCGGGGGAGAGCACGGAAAGAGTCCGCACGGTTTCCAGCCGCGACTCCCAGGGCACCTGGTGGGCCGGTATCACCGACATGCTGTTCTCGAGCTGGATGTGGATGGTAGGCGCCGCGCTCGGCGTTCTGGTGCTGGTACTGGGCCTGTTGATGTTCCTGCGCCGGCGCCAGTCGATCGCCGAATTCGAGGAAAGCATCCTGTCGGGCAGCGCCCTGGACAGCTACTCCGAAACCACCGACACCGCCGCGAGTTCGGCGTCGGATACTTCGTTTCTGAGCGATTTCGGAACCGCTGGCATGGGCACCATGCAGGCGGACGAGGTGGACCCGCTCGCGGAGGCCGAGGTGTATCTCGCCTACGGCCGGGACGAGCAGGCCGAGGACGTTCTGAAGGAAGCGGCGCGCCGGGATCCGGGGCGGGCGGAGGTGAAGCTCAAGCTGCTGGAGATCTACAAGCAGCGCAACGACGTCAAGGCCTTCGAGACCATCGCCGAGGAGCTGTATCCGGCCGGCGACTCGGGTGATCGTGAAGTGTGGAATCAGGTTGCTGCCATGGGCCGCGAGTTGAGCCCGGGCAATCCCCTGTTCCAGGAAGGCGCGGCCGGTGCGGACACCGGCGGCGGGGCCCCGGCCCACGAACCCCCGCGCGCCGCGCCGGCTTCCGCAGCCGGGGCCGCGGACGAGCTGAATTTTGATTTCGACGCGCCGGATCAGGCCACCGGGCAGGCGGCAGCCGCGCCGGCGTCCACGTCAGGCGGCAGTGCCGCGGCCGGCGATGATCTCGATCTCGACCTGGATATCGATATGACGCCGGACGAGCCGCAGAGGCCCGCCCAGGCGCCAGTGGCGGCCGACCGGGACGAATCCGTTCTGGACTTCGGCGAGGAGTTCCTGGAGCGGCCGGCCGCGAGCGTCGATCCGGCTACCCAGCCATTCCCCGCACCGGACGAGCAGACCGATCTGGACCGGGAGCTGGAGCGTCTGGCGGGTGAGCGGGAAAGCGGCGTGCAGACGGCGGCCGCATCCGCCGGGGCCGGGAGCGGTGCGGGTGAAGAGACTCCGTCGCCGGCGGAACCCCCCGCCTGGGAGAAAGCCGAAGCGGACGCCGGCACCCTGGACTTCCCGACCAGCGACAATTCCGATATCGACTTCGACCTGGATCTCGATGACAACAGCATTCAGCAGCTGTCCGGGGGCGGCACACCGGATGACGCCTCCGAGCCGCAGGCCGCGGCCGGCCAGGGCGACGATGACCTGTCCGCCGACGCCGGCGACACTCTGCTCGAATTCGAATCGGAGAATATCCCGCCCGAGGAAACCTGGGCCGGCCCGTCCAGCGACGCGGCACCCGGCAGTGACGGGAGCGACGATTCGGTTGCCTACGCGCCGGAGGACGATGTGCAGTCCGCGGCAGCACCCCAGTACAACGAGGCCGAGACGAAGCTGGATCTGGCCCGCGCCTATCTTGATATGGGTGACAAGGTCGGGGCCCGCAGCATTATCGACGAGGTGATGCGGGAAGGCGATCCCGCCCAGCGGGATCAGGCGGCGGAGCTCGCATCGCAGCTTTAGCGCATTGATGGCAACAGGGCGGCCGGCCCCGGCGGCCCGACGGCACGCCGATAATCCCGCCAGGCAGCGACATGCGAATCGCGGCCGGGGTTGAATACAAGGGCACAGCCTTTTGCGGCTGGCAGTCCCAGAGCGGTGTGCGAACCGTACAGGACTGCGTCGAGCATGCCCTGAGCCGGGTCGCCGATCATCCGGTGCGGGTCGTCACGGCCGGACGCACGGACACCGGAGTCCACGCCACCGGCCAGGTGGCGCATTTCGATACCGGCAGCCCGCGTTCCGCGTACTCCTGGATGCGCGGTGCAAACTCGCATCTGCCCCCGGATGTGCGCCTGTTGTGGGCGAGACAGGTTCCCGACGACTTCCACGCCCGCTTCAGCGCCCGAGAGCGCGCCTACCGGTACGTGCTGTACTGTTCGACGAGCCGGCCGGCGATTCTCGGTGAGCTTTGCGCGTGGTCGTGCTATGACCTCGACGTGCATCCCATGCGGGATGCCGCCGCATCGCTTCTGGGCAGCCACGATTTCAGCGCTTTCCGTGCCGCCGGTTGCCAGGCGAAGACCCCGTATCGAACGGTCCGCGAGGTGGTGTTGTCGCAGTCGGGCCCCTGGCTGTGGCTGGACATCGCGGCGGACGCGTTCCTGCAGCACATGGTGCGGAATGTCGTCGGCACACTGACCGCGGTGGGTCGTGGCGAGCGCCCTCCGGAATGGGTCACGGAGGTGCTGAAAAGCGGCGACCGGACCCGCGCGGGTGCCACGGCGCCGCCCGAGGGGTTGTATCTGAGTGCAGTACGCTATCCGGAGCAGTTCGGTATTCCGATTCCGGCGAGCCCGGTAAGGTTTTGGTAGACTACCGCTGGCCGTCAATGGAGACAGCGGTGAGTCTTAACCGGAATACCGGCGTATTTCGACGCCGTGCCCGGAGTTCTTGTGGATGAGCCCCCGTTTCGATTCTCAAACAGCCGCGGCGAAGACCCCGGCCCGTTCACTCATGAGTTGAGCATGCATATCGACAACTTGAGAACTCGCGTCAAGATCTGCGGGATCGTCGATCCCGGGGATGCGCGCACGGCGGTGGCATCGGGCGCGGACGCCCTGGGATTCGTCTTTCACCGGCCCAGTGGCCGGTACGTGTCACCGGAGCGGGCGGCGGAGATCATCGCGGGGCTGCCCGCCTTTGTTGACGCGGTCGGCGTGGTGGTGGATCTCGGGCCCGCCGAACTGGACAATATCGCGCGGGTCAGCGGCATCGGCTATTTCCAGTTTCACGGAAGGGAGGACCCGCGCACCTGTGAGGCGGCGGGCCTGCCGTTTCTCAAGGCCCTGCGGGTGAAATCCGATACGGATATTGCGGCCAGTGCCGAGCCCTATGACCGGGCGCGGGGCCTGCTGCTGGATGCCTTTGTCGAGGATGTTCCCGGCGGTACCGGCAGCACGTTCGACTGGTCGCGCGTGCCGGCGGATATGCCGGCGCCGGTGTTCCTGGCCGGCGGGTTGAACGCCGACAATGTCGCCGGTGCGCTGCGCGCCGTGCGACCCTACGGCGTGGACGTCAGCAGCGGCGTCGAGCGCTCGCCAGGGAACAAGGACCCGGACAAGATCTTGAAGTTCATGCGGTCGGTGCGGGATGCCGACCACCAGACACGACACGCGAGGAATACCTGAGCCATGAATGCGGTGCCCCCCCTGAAAGACTATGCCTTGCCCGACGATCGGGGCCATTTCGGCCCGTACGGGGGCTCGTTCGTCTCCGAGACCCTGGTGCGGCCGCTGCGGGAGCTCGAGGATGCCTACCATCGCTACCTGAAGGACCCGGAGTTCCTGGCGGAGATGGACCGGGATCTCAAGACCTTCGTCGGGCGGCCGTCGCCGCTTTATTTCGCCGAGCGTCTCACGGCGCATCACGGCGGTGCCCGGATCTACCTGAAGCGCGAGGATCTCAATCATACCGGGGCCCACAAGATCAACAATACAGTCG
>JBEPXV010000075.1:0-7599 GCA_041641695.1 Gammaproteobacteria bacterium
GTCACGCATTGGCTGTTCGCAATGAAGGATGCGCTGGAGACGCATGTGCCGCGCGCGCTGGCCGTGATTGCCTGTCATCCTGATATCGAGGAACGGGTGCGAGCCGAGCTGGCCGACGCCGACCTGGACGACCCGGACGCGATCTCCGGCCTGCGATTGCTCGAAGGGTGCGTGCATGAGGCGGTCCGCTTGTGGACGCCGGTGTCGCTGCTGTTGCGCAGAACGACCAAACCGCTGATCCTGAACGGCGCCGAACTTCCAGCCGATACCACCGTGCTCGTACACGCGGCCTGTGATCATCGCGACCCCGAAAAGCACGGAGATTCCGCGAGCCAGTTCAACCCCGACCCATGGCTGTCAGGCGCGCCTTACCCCGCCTTCAATCACTTCAGCAACGGACCCCGCATCTGTGCGGGGAAGCCGCTGGCATTGTTCCTGATCAAGTCAATTATCGCGGTGTTTTTGAAGCGTCACCGATTCATACCGGAAGACGACGCGTTGGAAACCTACGGCCGCCTGCCCTATTTGTATGACCCGTTCGCGTTGTCATTCAAACGCAGGCCACTGCCGGCCCTGAACCCTGATGGGTGAGTACGATTTCATCGTGGTGGGCTCCGGCGCAGGAGGCGGCCCACTGGCCGCTAATCTCGCCCGCGCCGGCCGGCGCGTCCTGCTGCTGGAGGCGGGCAATGATGCTTCCGGCAACTTCGCCACCCGGGTGCCGGTATTCCACCCTGAAGCATCGGAGGACCCGGCCTTGGCGTGGCGCTTGTTCGTGCAGCACTACAGCGAGCCGGACCGGCGCAGCGCCCACTACGATCCGAAGTACTTCACCGGCTCCGCGTCCGTTCCCGACCCGCAGCCCGGCAGCGGCCTGTTCTATCCACGGGCAAGCACTCTCGGCGGATGCACCGTGCACAATGCCATGTTCACGGTATGCCCACACAACAGTGACTGGGATTACCTCGCGAAAGTGACCGGCGACCCGAGCTGGTACAGCACAAGAATGCGGCGGTATTTTCAGCGTTTGGAACGCTGTCGCTATGGCTGGGGGAGCGCCCCGGGGCGGGCACTGCGCTGGATGACGAGGGGACGATTGGGCCGATCGGCACGTCATGGTTATGACGGCTGGCTCACTGTGGAACGAGCCACTCGATGGCTCGTATTCCGGGACCGAAAGCTGCTCGTACTGGTGCTCGCCACCATGCTTCAGGTTTTCAGGGAGTCCTCAAGCAGTCTCGTACTGCGGACATGGTATTTGCTGCGGAATCTTTTCTGGGCATTCGACCCCAATCACTGGCGACGCCTGGAGAAGCGCCCGGAGGGCATCGTGTTGATGCCGACGGCAACCAGAAACGGCAGGCGCGACGGGCCTCGGGAATACCTGAATCGAACGCGCGTGCAGTTTCCCGAGCGTCTGGTGGTGATGACCGACGCCCTGGTTACGCGGCTGATATTCGACGACCGCGATCCCTCCCGGGTGGTCGGTGTGGAGTACATGCGCGGACGCGGCGCCTACCGTGCCGCCGCAAGCACTCCGCATCAGGATCCGGCACGCGGTCAGGCCACCGTTGGTCGCGATGGTGAAGTAGTCCTTTGCGCCGGCGCGTTCAATACGCCGCAGATCCTGATGCTGTCCGGAATCGGTCCAAAGGACGAACTGGATCGCCATGGCATCGCACCGCACCCGACGCTCCATCTCCCTAACGTTGGAACCAATCTGCAGGACCGCTACGAGCTCAGCGTCGCTGTCGAAATGCGGGATCAGTTCGACCTGCTCAAAGATGTAGACTACCGACGCTCGCCTGACGATGGCTGCTACTTCAACTGGCAGACGGCCCCACGCCGTCGCGGCGTGTATGCCACGAACGGGGTCGTGATCGGCGTCACGCGGCGCTCGACACCGAACCGTCCCGATCCCGATCTTTTCATCTTCGGTGGACCCGGGTATTTCGGCGGTTATGAACCGGGCTACTCGACGGACCTTGCACGCAGCCTCTCCGTGAACAAAACCTGTTTCACCTGGGGCATACTGAAGGGACATACCAACAATACGGCGGGACGCGTGCGCCTGTCGGGAGCCGATCCGAGAGCGGTGCCGGATGTGAATTTCCGCTACTTTGACGATGCGGGCGACACGTCCGCAACGGCGTGGGAGGATGACGTGAACTCCGTGCTGCAAGGTATTCAATTCGTTGCACGCATCAACAATCGTCCACTACTGAAGCGGTACATCAAGCGCCAGTACATACCGGGAATGCAGGGTGACTTGCCGCCCATTGCGGAGAACCCCGCGCATTTACCGGACGCCCTGACAGAGACGGTCAAGCGGCTGGCTTGGGGGCATCACGCTGCCGGCACCTGCCGAATGGGCCGGCCCGAAGACGGGTCGGTGGTGGACAGCAGGTTCCGGGTGCACGGGGCACGCAATCTGCGCGTGGTGGACGCCTCGATATTCCCCCGCATCCCGGGCCTGTTCATCGTGACCGCCGTATACATGGCAGCCGAGAAAGCCGCCGACGTTCTGCTGGCGGATACGGCGCGGCAATGACGACGCCGGCAAAGCTGCCGCGCAGGCTTTCCCCGGAACACCGGCAGCTCACGGTAATGTACTGCGACCTGGTCGGTTCGACGATACTGGCGAAGCAGATCGATACCGAGGAGCTGGCCGAAATCATTGTCAGCTATCGCGAGACAGTCCATCGCTGCGTGACCCGGTTCCAGGGCCTGGTGGCGCGGTATGTCGGCGACGGTGTGCTCGCGTATTTCGGCTATCCCTATGCGCAGGAGGACGCAGCGGAACGCGCGATCCGTGCATCACTGGCGGCGATCGATGCGGTTCGGCGATCGACTACCGCTGACGGGCGGGCGCTGCACGCCCACATTGGTATAGCAACCGGCAGTGTCGTCGTCGGAAACCTGCTCAGCGGCCACGGTGTGCATGAGGACGTCGGCGACTATGGAGCGGCGGCCGCAGAGCTATCTGCAGTAGGCGAAGCGCCCAACATGGCCGCCCACCTGCAGGCGCTGGCAGGACCCGATGCTATCGTCGTTGCCGCCGCGACGCGCCGGTTGGCCGGTCGATTGTTCCACTATCGGTTTCTGGGACACGTACCGGTCAAGGGCCTGGACGAACCGGTTCCGGTCTGGGAGGTCGCCGGTGAACGCACACTTCTGAGTCGCTTCCACGCGCTGCATACCGTCGGTCGCGCGCCCATGGCCGGCCGTACCCGTGAGCTCAAGAGATTGCAGGAGCTCTGGGAAACCGCGCGGGGGGGGCTTGGACAGGCGGTGATGCTGTCCGGTGAACCGGGCATCGGCAAGTCCCGCCTCACCGAGGCGGCCGTCCACAAGACCCTCGAGTCGGCCGCAATGCAGCTGTGGTACTACTGCGCGCCTCATTCCCAGAGTAGCGCCCTCGCCCCGCTGGTCAGGCAGCTCACGCTTGCGGCCCGGATCGACGCCGGAGACGCGGACCACCTGAAGGTGGGAAAGATCCGCTCGATTCTGCCGCTGCCGGAGGACGACGACAGCGATGCCGCTCTTTTGCTGGCCGACCTCCTGTCGGCCGGTCCGGCGGTCGAACATCCGGATGTAAAGACGATGTCGGCACAACGGCGGCGGCGCAGGCTGTTCGAAACCGTGCTGTCGCTGCTCACCGCATTGACGAGACACCGGCCGGTGGTGGTGGTGGTCGAGGATTTGCAATGGATCGACCCGTCCAGCCAGGAGTTGATCGAGCAAGTGATCGATCATATTCAGGATCTGCCGGTAATGATGATCCTTACTGCGCGCCCCGACATACAGGTGCCATGGCAAGGGAGAGCCAACTTCCACAGAATTCCGCTGCAGCCGCTGGAGCGCTCGGAAGGTTTCGACCTGTTGCAAAACCTGCTGGGCGGGCGTGTCGTCTCCGGCACGGTAATGGAGCAGATCGCGGAGCGCGCCGATGGCATTCCCTTGTATATCGAGGGACTAACCCGCGATGTCATGGAATCGGCCGACGCCGGCGCGGCGGGGGCCTCGCAGCCCCCGGGGCCGTCGGGTCTGGAAGGGTTGTCGGTGCCCTTCAGCCTGCAGGATTCACTCATGTCGCGACTGGATCGCATCGGCGGAAAGGGAAAGCAGGTGGCGCAGATCGCATCGATCTTCGGGCGGGACTTCAGCTACGCGATGCTGGCTGGAATCACCAAGATGTCTCACAAGGACCTTCGCGCAGCGGTCGACCATCTGCTTTCTTCGGGGTTGATCGCGAGTCAATCCGCGCGCCGGGCACCGAGCTACACGTTCCGGCACGTATTGATTCGCGATACGGCTTATTCAAGTCTGCTGAAAAGGGAGCGAGCGCGGCGGCATGGGCAGGCCGCCCGTATGCTGCGCGATGAGTTTCCCGAAGTGGCCCAGCAGCAGCCCGAGCTGATCGCCCATCATTTCGAACGCGCCGGCGATATAGAGACGGCCGCGGATTACTGGCTCGAGGCAGGGCGTCGTTCCGCGAAACGATCCAGTTTCCGCGAGGCGATCGATCAGTTGCGGCACATCGTGGCATTACTGGGCGATCAGCCACGCACGCCGGGTATCACACAACGGGAAATGTCCGCATACATTGCGCTTGGCGGCGCCCAGGCAGGGTACCGCGGGTTTTCCGCCTCCGAATCGGGAAATGCGTACCGAAAAGCCCTGGAGGTCGCGCGAGACCTGAACGACACCAACGAATACTTTCTGGCGCTGTCGGGGGCGGGTTCATACCACATTACCCGCGCCGAGTTCGACACCTGCCATGCCCTCGCGGACGAATGCCTGTCGCGGGCGACGCAGCATGGCTCAGCGCTGCCGGTGGTTATCGGGCGGAGGCTGCTCGGCGGTACCCTGTTTCTGACCGGAGAGCTGGACGCGGCCGTACACCAACTGGAGGAAGCGGTGGCTTTGTACGATGAACATGATTTGTCGTTGGCGCAGACCGAGATGATGTATGTGCAGGACTACAAGTCGACTGCACTATGCTACCTGGCGCTGGCCTACACGGTAACGGGCTACCTGGACCGCGGGCTGCGCAGCGCGCTGGCGAGCCTGAAGCATTCTCGCTTTCTGGGGGACCTGCATACCACGAACTTTTCTCTCACATACCTGGCCGCTGTTCATCATTTCCGGCGGGACTCGCCGCAGACCATGGAACGGGCGCGGGAAAGCATGCAGATGGCCCTGGAGCAGGAGTTCGGCACCTGGGTGGGTGTCTCGCGCATGATTTATGGCGAGTCTCTTGTTCGGGAAGGTCTCTGCGATCAAGGGCTGTCGGCCATCATGGCCGGGGCACAGGAACACGGAAACATGGAGGCGAGAACCTACCAGCCGTTCGGGATATCGCTGTTGGTCAAGGCGTTGCTGCGCGTTGCGCGCTGGGATGAGGCCGCAAACGCCCTCGAGCGGGCGGAAGCGATCATCGCCGATTCCGGCGAGCACTGGTACCTCGCCGAGTTGTGGCGGCTGAAAAGCAGCATCGCGCTGCAGCGTGGCGATCGTGTAGCGGCGGAAGACTGCCTGCGACGCGCCATCGAGCTGGCCCGCAAGCAGCACGCCAGGTTCTGGGAGCTGCGCGCATCGATCGCGCTCGGCAGGTTGCTCGTGGACGACGGCGACGAGGCACAGGTACGCGACATTGTCAAACCCGTCTGCGAATGGTTCACTGAAGGGCTGGAGACGGAACATCTGCGGACGGCCCGCACACTTCTGGCGGGCTCAGTCGACAAAGCATAGTATCGGAGTCGTGAAAGAAGCCACACTCGCCCAGATTCCGCTGTTCTCGGATCTACCCGAGGACGATTTGCGGATCCTCGCTGCCCATGCCGTGGTGCGCCGCTACAGGAAGAACACGATCGTAATCAGCAAGGGAGAGGAATCCGACACGATGTGCGTCGTTCGTTCCGGTCGACTACGGGTCTATCTCGACGATGAACATGGCAACGAGCTCACGATTCGTCTCCTCGGGCCGGGCGACGTATTCGGTGAGCTGGCGATGCTCAGCGGCGCCCCACGCTCCGCCAACGTGACCACCACGGAAGACTGCGAGCTGTCTGTTGTCTCGCGGTCTCATTTCATGGAATGCCTGGCGGCCAATTCCCAAATCGGGTTTCGCATCATCCGCGGCCTGGTCCACCGCATTCAGGAGATGACCGAAGAAATCAGCACACTGGCGTTGCTCGATGTTTACGGACGCGTAAGGACTACGCTGGAAAGGCTGGCGCAGGAGCGCGACGGCAAGCGGGTTACGGACCGACTGACCCATCAGGAAATGGCCAACATGGTCGGCTCGTCGCGGGAGATGGTCAGCCGCATCCTGCGGGACCTGAAGGTCGGCGGCTATATCAGCATGCAGGGCAAGCGCATCATCATCGAAAAGGAGCTGCCGCCGCGCTGGTAGATCGCCCCCGCCCATCAACGACGTACACACGCGGTTCTCCAGGAGCCACTGCGTCCCTTCTTCTTATCAAATTGCCTGTGCCATGGACAGAAGTGTCGTCGAAGGAATTCAGTATACTGTCCCCGGAACTAGAAGTACTGCAGCAGAGCGCGCAGGTGGTTCTCCAGTAGCCACTCGGCCCCCTCCTCGTTCAGGTGGTCGGGGTCGAAGTAGTACCGCGGCTCGGGCAGGACGTCGGAGTAGTCGCGCAGGGGGATCCCCTCCCTGCTCAATGCATCGCGCAGGGCCTCGTCGAAGGCCTCCTCGTCCGGCAGGCGGGTGCGGAATCGGGCAGGCAGCGGCAGCTTGACCACCACCACCTCGGCGCCCTCGCGGCGCGCAGTGCGCGTCAGCGCGATGAGGTGGTCCATGTAACGACGCAAAGCGGCGGGGTCGGGCGGCTCCGGAAACAGGTAGTCAATCCGTTCGCTGTCGGCGAGGTCCGAGGGGCGCGCGGCGCGGGTGAAGCGGTCTTCGGCCTCCCACTTGTCGGGCTCGAAACGCTCGTGGTTGTTGATCTTGGAAAAGCCCGTCGCGTAGTCGAGCACAGCCCTCGGGTCGACGCCCTCGCTCATGTAGTCCAGGAACAGGCGCAGCGTTGTCGGGTCGAAGGGTGTCCGGCTCAGCAGGTCGCGGTCGCCGAATCGCTGCTCGTTCCACTGCTCCGAGTAGAAGCCGAAGCTGTCCACCACCAACAGGACGCCCCCGGCGGTGTGATCGGCGAAGTAACGCTCGGCCACGAAGCGGTGGTAGAGCGGCCCGGTTCCCGGAGCGGCGAGATTCAGCACGCTGCGTCCGGTCTCCGCCTCGATCCGGTCGCCGAAGTCCTGAAAATCCAGGGGCATGGCGTGAGAGGCGCCCAGCACGATCCAGTCATGGACGGGCTCGGCGGTGATGATGCGATAGACGGGATTGCCGTTGCCGGTGCGCCGCACCAGGACCTCGGCGGCGGCGAACAACAGCGCGTAAAGCACCAGGCCAACGGTGACAAAGATCGCCACGCGGGACAGGCGTAATGGCTGGGCTGATGCGCTCTTTTCCATGGCCTGCCTTACTAGTGCACCCCGCCACTGATATTGCACCATTCAGCGGCCCGCAAAGCGGGGACACATCCAGTCCAACCCGGGGACGTGCCGGAGCCC
>JBEPXV010000076.1:0-7476 GCA_041641695.1 Gammaproteobacteria bacterium
GCCGGGTGCAGCAAGGCGGTCAGATTGACGAGGCAGTACCGGAGAACGGTCGAATGCAGCGACCCCAGGGCATACGCGACCTGCGCCGCCTGGCTGGACTGCGTCCGGCGGGCATCAAGTTTCGCCCTGGGCTCTCACCAGTCGCCGTCGGCCCTGCCGCGTCGAGCAGCGGCCCGGCTGCAGGGCGGAGGACTGCTGGGCATGGGGGACGTGCTCGAGGAACACCAGCGCTGCAGCCGTGTCCAGGACGTATCCGACCTGCTGCAGCGGGCGCTCGACCGCTATGGTTCCTTCGATAACGTACCGCTGCAACCGGTCATCCGGCGGATCAGCGAGCTCGACACGGATGAGCGCTGACGCCGCATCCCGGGCAGTGCTGCTGGTTGCCCACGGCAGCCGCGTGCCCGAATCGAATTTCGAGATTCAGGCCCTCGCGGAGCGGCTCGCCGGGGCCCTGGGGCCGGACGCAGCGGTGGCGCACGCGTTCCTGGAGCTGGCGCAGCCGTCTATCCCGGACGCTATCGACGACCTGGTCCGCGGCGGCGAGGGGCGCATCGTCCTGATTCCCTACTTTCTGTCCGCGGGCCGCCATGTCGCCGAAGATATCCCGGCCATCGTGGCGGACGCCCGGGCCCGGCATCCGGGTCTGGAAATCGAGATCACCGGTCATTTCGGCACCCAGGAGCGGGTGCCTGAGCTGCTGGCCGGCATGCTGAACGGCGACGACCGCTCCTGAGGCCCCGGAACGGGGTTGGGATCCGGTACTTCGGCCCCCACGTATACGACCACGCTGAAAAACCGTTGTTGGAGTTGTAGGCAGGGAATCGCATCTCCCTCGAATACAAACCCATTGTAAGAAAGGGAGTCATACCATGAAGAAAACGCTTCGATTGGCAGTCGGGGTAGCGGGGTTCGTTGGTTTGTCGCTGGCCGGCTCGGTTCTGTCCTCGTCGGTACCGGTAGTCACACCCGGTGTCATTGCCGGGGCGTTGGCGCAGAGCCCGCCGCCCCAGATCGCGTTGCCGGCACCCCGGGCGCAGCGCGGGATCGTGGACGATCCGGTGGCCAAGCGACATCGGCCGAAACTGCGTACGGTCCGAACGCGCTTCGACGCGCTCATCGAATCGGTGGCGAGCCATCATGAAGTGGAGCCGGCCCTGGTCAAGGCGATCGTACAGGCCGAGTCGTCCTTTAACCCGAACGCCGTATCGCGTGCAGGCGCCCGGGGCCTGATGCAGGTGCTGCCGGAAACGGCATCCATTTTCTCGGTCGAGAACCTGCTCGATCCGCAACAGAACCTCCAGGCGGGCGTGCAATACCTGAAGCATCTCATCGAGCTCTTCGACGGCAATGTCACCATGGCCGTCGCCGCGTACAACGCCGGTCCGAGCCGCGTCCGTCGCCACCGGGGCGTGCCGCCATACAACGAAACCCGGAATTACCTGACCAAGGTGATGGGGCTGCGTGTCGCCTACGCGGATCAGCTGCAGGACTCGTAGCGCAGACGCTCGATAATCAGGGCACAGAAGTTCCGGTCCCCGTGGAAATGCCAGCCCAGGTGGACGCCGCACCCGGCGCAGGTCAGGAAGCACCAGGCGTTCCCCGGAAACCAGGTGTGCTCGAATGTGGGGGCGCCCCGGCGACGGCAGCCCGGCGCCTCCGTGAAGCACCGGAAGGCGAACTCGACGTTGGCGGGATTGGTGCGCCGGTGGGTGTGCCGTCCGCCAATGCTGGTGGCGCGCCCGGCGTCGGTGATCAATGCATCGCAGCGGCCGCAGAAAATACGCCGGGGTGTTTTCAGCGAAACCCCTTCTTCCTCCAGCTCGAATTGCGTAAACTTTTTGAACATTGAACCGTCTTCGTCCCGGAACCCCGCTATGAAGTTCGCCGTTGTCGTGAACGAAGGGCCGTACCAGCACCAGGCCGCCAATACCGCGTATCATTTCACGCGCTCGGTGCTCGAGAAAGGCCACGAGGTCGTGCGCGTTTTCTTCTATCACGACGGCGTCAATAACGGTACCTGCCTCACGGCGCCGCCGCAAGACGAGCCCCATATCGTCAACCAGTGGAGCCGGCTCGGGCGGGTGCACGACCTGGACCTGGTCATCTGCGTGGCCGCCGCCCAGCGGCGCGGTATCATGGACGAACGGGAGTCGACGCGCCACGAGCTGCCCGCCGCCAACCTCGCCGAAGGCTTCCGCATCGCCGGGCTGGGTCAGTTGATCGACGCTTCGATCGAGGCCGACCGCCTGCTGGTCTTCGGGGACTGATTCGCGATGCCCGGCAGGAAAAAGATAATGTTCATCAACCGGCGCGGTCCGTATGGTTCGGGGTACGCCCAGGAGGCGTTGGAGATCACCCTGGTGGGCGCCGCGTTCGACCAGCAGATCTCGCTGGCCTTCGTTGACGACGGCGTTTTCCTTCTGCGGGTCGGCCAGGATACCTCGGGGATCGCCATGAAGCCGTACACGGCGGCCTACCGGGCCCTGGCCGACTTCGATGTTCACCGGGTTTACGTGGAGCGTGAGTCGCTGGCGGCGCGGGGCATGACCGAACGGGACCTGATGGCCATTCCCGGTGAAGGGCAGGGCCCGGACGGCAACCTGGTGGAAGTGGTATCCAGCGCCGAGCTGTCGAATATCATCGACGGCCAGGATGTCCTGATGAATCACTGACGACATGCTGCACACGGTCAACAAGTCGCCCTTTGAGCGCGACAGCCTGGGTACCTGCTTCCGGCTGGCGCGGCCGGGCAGTGAGGTGCTGCTGATCGAGGACGCGGTGTACGCCGCGCTGGCCGGTACGCGCTTCGAAGCGGCGGTGCGGGAGTCGATGACGCGCTGCTCGATCTTTGTATTGAAAGAGGACATGGAAGCACGGGGGATCGATGCGCATGCATTGATACCGGGCATTGGAACGGTGGACTACGGTGGATTCGTGGATCTCGCCGTGCGCAACGAGGCCGTGCAGTCGTGGCTGTGAACAGTGTTCCGGCGGCATCCGCCGGGTGCAATCCAGGATCCGCGCCGCCGCGTGGAGCGCCCTTCACCGAGCGCAACGATGCGCCGCTTGCACGGCAATACCGGGCCTGGATTACAATCCACCCGCAGCGCCGGCTCCGGATCGCGGCCGGTTCGTACACACCAAGCCCGACTTCAGGGGAGCCCAAGACATGTCACTTGAATACAACGGCAGAGTTCTCGAAACCGACAAGGAAGGCTTCCTGCAGGACCTGTCCGAATGGAGCCCCGAGTTGGCCGAGTATATGGCCGGGCTCGACGATCTGGAGCTGAGCGACGACCACTGGGAGGTGATCAACTACATCCGGGAATACTACGAGGACTATCGAATCGCGCCGGCGGTGCGCATACTGATCAAAGCCATGGGCCGGCGCCTGGGTCGGGACAAGGGTAACAGCCGCTATCTGTACCAGCTGTTTCCCTACGGTCCGGCCAAGCAGGCGTGCCGCTACGCCGGGCTCCCCAAGCCTACCGGCTGCGTGTAGTGCTCAGGCGGCCCCGGGCTTGCGGTGAATCAGGTTGATGACCGCGACACCGCCGACCGCCAGCAGCCCGCCGGCGATCAAGCGCACGGTCAGCGCCTCGTCCAGCATCAGCACCCCGCCCAGCACCGTTGTTACCGGCAGCAGCAGCAGGAACGGCGCCACCTGGTAGACGGGGTACTGACCCAGCAGGTGATACCACATGGCATACCCCACGGCGGTCATGATGACGCCCAGGTAGGCCACCGCCGCCCAGACCACCCATGCCGCCGTGCGCACGGCTTCGAACTGCTGGTCCTCCACCAACCAGGACGCGACGTAAAGCTGGGGCGCGGCGAACACCGCGATCCAGGCAATGAGCGTGAAGCCACCCACCGGGCCCAGGGACTTGATCATGACCTGGCCTATGGCCCAGGTGAACGCGCCGGCCGCCACCATGAGCACCCAGAACAGGTCACCCTGCAGATGCGGCTCGCCGGCGATGATGACGACACCCGCGAAGGCCAGGGCCATGCCTGTGATCTTGACGAGATCCACGCGGTCCTTCAGGAACACCACCGCGATCAACACCGCGAACGGCACCTCGAGCTGGATGACGATAATGGCCGTCGAAGCATAGATGTGCTGCAGCCCGGTAAAAGTCAGGCTGTACTGGATGGCCGAGCCGACCAGGGCTATCCAGAAAAGCCGTCCGAGCTGCCGCTTCGGCATTGGCACGAACCAGACCAGGACCAGCGCCGTGACGGTAAAACGCATCGCCATGAGCAGGATGGGCGGGAAGTGCTCGATGGCCACCTTGGCGAACAGGAAGCCGCCGCCCCAGATGACGGCGACCATGACTCCCATTATGATATGAACGGGTTTCAGGCTTGTTCTCTCTTTTCGCGGTTGTTTACTGGTATCCAGCGTTGCCGAGGCCACCCGCTGCACTATCCCCCGAAGGCGGCGCGGCGATTTTATACGAACTCACGCGCCGGGTGGGGGTCTGATTAAAACTCGTGCATACGTGACCGAACCATGAAGCAAGCCGTGTCGATCCTGAGCTTTATCCTGTTGGCCCTGGCCGCCGCCGCCGGCGCGCGGGCGGGGGAAGGGCACGTCGTGGAGCTGTTCACTTCACAGGGCTGCTCGTCCTGTCCGCCCGCCGACCGGCTGCTGGGCAAGCTGATCGAGTCGCGGGATGACATCATCGCCCTGGAGCTCCACGTCGATTACTGGGACGACCTGGTCCACGGCCTGGCGGGCAGCTGGCCGGACCCGTTCTCGGACAATGCCCATACCCGGCGGCAACGCCGCTACGCGTCGCTGGGGCTGGAGGGCAGCAACGGCGTCTATACCCCGCAGGTCGTAGTCGATGGCCGGGCGGCCGCGGTGGGGTCCCGGCGAGAGGCGATCGAGCGGCTGCTCGAAGGTCCGCCGCCCCGGGCAGCCGGCCTGTCGCTGGAACGTGGCGCCGGTTCGATGAACGTGACCGTGTCCGGCGACTCTGCGGCCACCGGCACGGTCTCGCTGTATCGCTTCGACCTGCGCAATGTCACCAGGATCGGGGCCGGCGAGAACAAGGGCAAAACCCTCACCAATCATCACGTAGTCACCGAGGTGCGCCACCTGGGCGGCTGGGAAGGCGGCACGCGGGAGTATCCGGTAGACAACCTGTACCTGAACGAGGATGAGAGCTGCGCCGTTGTCGTCCAGCGCCCGGGGCCGGGAGCCGTGCTCGGCGCCGCAGCGTGCCCATAGCGAGACCGGCGGGCGGGATCTCGGCGGGCTTCTGTTGCCGCCGCGGCTCGTATACGCTCATGACATGGACAGCCTCCGCAAACGTCTGCCACCCGCCAAGGCGCTGGTCGTGTTCGAGGCGACCGCCCGCTATTTGAGCTTCACCCGGGCGGCCGAGGAACTGCACCTGACCCAGGCCGCCGTCAGCCGGCAGATCCGCCTGCTGGAGCAGAACCTAGGCGTGCTGCTGTTCAACCGGGACAAGCGGGCCGTGTACCTGACCCCTGAAGGCGAGCGCCTCAAGCGCACGGTGGCGATGGCGCTCGGGCATATCGCGGAAACGGCCGTGGCGCTGCGTCAGATACACAATGTGCCCCACATCAATCTCCACACCACTACCGCCTTTGGCGCCTTGTGGCTGATGCGGCGCATCGGCCGATTCCGGGCTGCGTTTCCCGACATCCAGCTACGGCTTGTTTCCTCCGATGACGAGATCGATCTGCGCGGCGGCAACATAGACTTGTCGATCTCCTACGGAAAGGGCGAGTGTGACTGGCCCGGTGTCCATGCGACGCCGGTTCTCGGGGACGAGCTGTTTCCGGTCTGCAGCCCGGGCTTCCGCAGCCGGCTTCCGGGCAGGTTCGGCATCAGCGACCTGCCCGGGCAGCCATTGCTGCACCTCGAATCGGCATCACCGACCTGGATGAGCTGGCCCGCCTGGTTCCGCTGCATGGATGTCGACCCGGAAGGCCATGCCCGCTCGGGCACGAACTTCAACAATTACCTCGTGGTCCTGCAGGCGGCGCAGGAAGGGCAGGGCATCGCCCTGGGGTGGCGACAGCTCGTGCAGCCGCTCCTCGAGGGCGGCCAGCTCGTCCGCCCGATACCGGAGTCGCTCGAGGCGGACAGCGCTTATTATCTGCTCATCCGGCCCGGAAGCCTGGCGCTGCGCCCGGAGCTGCGCACGGTGCACGATTGGCTCCTGCAGGAGGCGGGACATGAAACGCGCCGGGAAACCATTGAGTGAACCGATAACAAAAAGTTATCGAACGTCCCCAGAAAACGTTATTTGACGCCCCGCGGCGCGTACGCCAATCTAGCCACCAAAGCGCCCGCGACCGCGGACCGGGAATCAATGCCGGCGTGGCCGGCGTCCGTGGCTCGGGCGAAGTCGCTTGATGACGTCAATCCCGCAGGCTCGACAACCTGGCAGGCACAGCCATGTACCATGACCCGGCTTTCCTGAATTCCCGCATCGCTTCTCCGGAGGACTGCGACGCCGTCCTGCGCCCGACCGGTGAAGCGCGCGGCCTGCCCAATGAAGCCTATACCAGCGGCGTCCACTGGGCGGCCGAGCGCGACAGGCTGATCACCCGGACCTGGACCTGCATCGGCTTCGCCGGCGACCTGCCGGGGCGCGCGTACGCCGAGCCGGTGACCCTGATGGGCATGCCCCTGGTGATTATCCGGGACGCGGCCGGCGACATTCGGGTGTTCCACAACGTATGCAGCCATCGCGGCCAGCGGCTGGTTGCCCGCGGCGGCCCGGTGAAAGGCGCGCTGCGTTGCCCCTACCATTCCTGGACCTACGACCTCCAGGGGCGGCTGCGCGGCACGCCCCACATCGGCGGTGCCGGCGTACATCAACTGGACGGCTTCAATTGCGCCGACCACGGACTGAAGGCGATACGCGCCGCGGTCTGGATGGACATGATCTTCGTGGACCTGTCCGGCAATGCGCCGCCGTTCGAGCAGTACATCGCGCCCCTCGCGGAGCGCTGGCGGGCGCTTTGGGGCGACGCACAGGATCGCTATCAGCGGCTGGGCACGGAAGGCGGCGGTCTGGAGCTGGAGATCAACGCCAACTGGAAGCTCGCCGTCGAGAATTACTGCGAGAGCTATCATTTGCCGTGGGTTCACCCCGGCCTGAACGCCTACTCGAGGCTGGAGGACCACTACAACATCATGATCGAAGACCGGTTCGCCGGCCAAGGCACGCGGGTCTACCGGCTGCCTGACGCCTCGGACCGGCTGCCCCAGCTCGACGTCTGGCCGCGGGACAAGCTGCGGACCGCCGAGTACGTCGCCGTGTACCCGAACGTCATGCTTGGTATCCACGTGGATCACTTCTTTGCCATGCGGGTGGATCCCGTCGCGCCCGATCGCACCATCGAGACACTGCGCGTGTACTGCCTCGATGACGACGGCCGGCCCGACTCTGCCACACACGCGGCCCGCCGGGCCCTCATCGACTC
>JBEPXV010000077.1:0-7449 GCA_041641695.1 Gammaproteobacteria bacterium
AGGCCGATGTGATCGTGGTCCTCGGCGGCGGACTCGGCCTGCCCTACCCGCCCCGACGCCACCCACACCTGGGCAGCGGCTCGGACCGGCTGCTGCACGCGCTGCAGCTCTACCGGGCCGGCAAGGCGCCGCGCATACTCCTCACCGGCGGCAATGTCTTTCCCCAGCCGGGGCTGGAGAGCGAGTCGTATTACGCCCGCCGGCTGCTGGCGATGTGGGGTGTCCCGGAATCGGCGATCGAGATCGAAACCGAAAGCCGCAACACGCTGGAGAACGCCGGGCACAGCCGGCGGATTCTCGACGAACGCGGCTGGAACGACGTCATCCTGGTGACATCCGCCACCCACATGCGCCGGGCGGTGCTGGCATTCCGGCATGCCGGCATCAAGGTGACGCCGGCGCCCACCGATTTTCTGGCCGTCGACGCCAGCGCCCCCGAAGCCCTGAACTGGATCCCCAGCGCCGACGCCCTGTCGGGCACGACTCATGCCCTGCACGAATACATCGGCCGACTGTGGTATCTCGTGCGCCTGTAGACCGGCCTGCACATCGTCATTGCTTCGCTACGCTCGCAATGACGCCACTAATCCCAATTTGACCGAACCAAGCGACTGAACATCGGGTTTCAGCTCGATGTCCCGGAATAAATACCAGCCTGCATCACATCATTCAGGCGATAATACCGCCGCGCATGCTCGCCGCTCGGGTGCACCAGCGCCGCCACGAAGTTATCCGTCGGGTAGAGCTGGTGAATATCCCAGGCATCGCCGTTGACGTGATCATCGAGGGTCAGGGGTGACGAACCGCAGTCCTCGCACATCTCGCGGCAGTCGAAGGGAAAGCGGATGCCGAGCCCCAGGGCCTTGCCGTAGCCTTCCTTGCGCGTCCAGCACGCCAGGAAACTCCTTCGCTGGGCCTCGTCCGGCAGGGCCAGCAAGGCTTGGGTTTCCCGCGGCGCGAAGCGGCGCTCGATGATCCGGCGGTAGCGCACCCGGCGCGACAGCATCTCGAGGTCCACGCCGAGGTCCCGGTTCCAGGCGAAGGCGTATAGGGCGAAGCCTTCCGAGTCCGTGTAGTTGAAACACAGCTCGTCGCCGCCGACCGCGGGCAGGGACGGCTTGCCCAGGGCACCGTAACGGAATTCGAGGACGCCCGGCGTGCAGGCCAGGTAGCCGGACAACAATCGTTTCAGCGTCCCCCGGGCCGCCGTGAACTCGCGCTTGACGCCGTCCACCCTGAACCGCGCCACACGCCGCTTCTCGCGATCGCTCAACAGCGCGTACAGCGACTCGAGGTCCAGATGCTGACTTGCCAGGTCCTGCCACCACAAGTGAATCTCGCCGGGACCGAGGGTTGGCACGGCTTCGACCGCTCGCCACGGCACCGGGGCCTCCGTGGCGTTCATCGCGTCCCTCCGCCGGGCATGCTGGATGCCCGGCTCACGCCATCCCCGGACAGATAGCCCGGCCACCGGCGGGATTCCCGGCCTCGTGCACGCCCCTACCCCAGAAACAGCCGGTAGGCCGGGTTCTCTGACTCCTCCGAATAGGCGTAGCCGAGCTCCTTGAGAAACGCCCGGAACTTCTGCTTCTCGCCGGGGGGCACCTGCAGACCGCACAGCACCCGGCCGACCTCCGCGCCGTGGTTGCGGTAGTGAAACAGGCTGATGTTCCAGGTCTGTCCCATGTGCTCCAGGAAATTCATCAGGGCGCCGGGGCGCTCGGGAAACTGGAACCGGTAGATCAGCTCGTTGTCCGCCGTGGGCGCGTGGCCGCCCACCAGGTGCCGCACGTGGAGCTTGGCCATTTCGTTGTCCGTCAGGTCCTCGGTGGGATAGTCGTGGCCGCGCAGTTCCTTCACCAGGCTTTCGACCTCCCTGGTCGAGCCGATCTGCAGTCCGACGAACACATGCGCCTGCTCGGGGTCGGCGAAGCGATAGTTGAACTCGGTGATGTTTCGGTCCCCGAGGATGGAGCAGAACCGGCGGAAGCTGCCGGGCCGCTCGGGGATGGTGACCGCGAGGATGGCCTCGCGCCGCTCGCCTATCTCGGCCCGCTCCGAGACGTGGCGCAGGCGGTCGAAGTTCATGTTGGCGCCGGAGGTGATGGCGATAACGCTCTTGTCCCTGAGCCTGTGCTGGTTCAGGTAGGACTTGACGCCTGCCACGGACAGGGCGCCGGATGGCTCCATTATGGAGCGGGTATCCTCGAACACGTCCTTGATGGCGGCGCAGATCTCATCGTTGCTCACCCGGATCACCTCGTCGACGCACTTGCGCGCGATCCTGAAGGTTTCCTTGCCCACCTGGCGAACCGCCGTGCCGTCGGCGAATATGCCCACTTCCTTGAGACGCACCCGGCGGCCGGCCTTGAGCGACTGATACATGGCGTCCGAGTCGTCGGCCTGCACGCCGATCACCTTGATCTCGGGCCTGATCTGCTTCACGTAGGCGGACACGCCGGCGATCAGGCCGCCGCCGCCGATGGGCACGAAGATGGCGTGGATATCGTCGACATGCTGCTTCAGCAGCTCGAAGCCGATGGTGCCCTGCCCGGCTATGGTGAGCGGATCGTCGAACGGGTGCACGAAGGTGTACTTGTGCTTGCGGATCAACGCCTCGACCTGGCTGTAGGCGTCGTCGTAGTTGTCGCCGTGCAGAATGACTTCCGCGCCGCGCATGGCCACCGCGTCCACCTTGATGTTCGGGGTGGTCCGGGGCATGACGATTACGGTGGGCGTAGAGAGCACCTGGCCGCTCAGGGCCACCCCCTGGGCGTGATTGCCCGCCGAGGCGGCGATCACCCCTTTCCTGAGCTCCGCCCTGGTAAGCTGGGACATCTTGTTGTAGGCGCCCCGGCACTTGAACGAGAACACCGCCTGCTCGTCCTCGCGCTTGAGCCAGACGTTGTTTTCAAAGCGGGCGGAAAGGTTGGAGGCGTAGTCGAGCGGTGTCTCTTCCGCCACGTCGTACACGTGGGCCGTGAGAATCTTCTTCAGGTACTCCTGGAGCATGGGGTCAGCCGGGTATTGTTGCCTGTTGGATGCAGCCCGGCCGCGAAGTCCGGGGCCGGGGGAAACGGTTGCCGTGTTCCGGGCCGGACCCGGAACGTGTTAACTTAGCAGTTGGCGCCAGGGATGTCAGCCGGCCGGATGCCCGAATCAATGAATAGTCTGTTTTCAACCAGCCACGGAGCTAATTATATATGTCACAGGACAAGAGCAAGATCGCCGCGGCCGAGGCCGCGCTGGAATTCATAGAAAGCGGCATGGTCATCGGAGTCGGCACCGGCTCCACGGTCGATCATTTCATCGATCTCCTGCCCAGGGTGAAAGGCAGGATCGACGGCACGGTCGCCAGCTCCGCCGCGACCGAGGAGAAGCTCAAGCAGCACCGCCTGCCGGTGATGACACTGGACCGGACCGGCGACCTGCCTTTGTACATCGACGGGGCTGACGAGGCCACCCGCCATCTTCACCTGATCAAGGGCGGCGGCGGCGCACTGACCCGCGAAAAGGTGATTGCCGCGGCCAGCCGGACTTTCGTGTGCATCGTCGACAACAGCAAGGTTGTGGACGTGCTGGGCGCGTTCCCGCTGCCCGTGGAAGTCATTCCAATGGCCAAGAGCTACGTGGCGCGTCAGCTCGTCAAGCTCGGCGGCCGGCCCGAGCTGCGCGAGGGTTACACCACCGACAACGGCAACCTGATCCTGGACGTGCGCAACCTGGAGATTCCGAACCCTGTCGAGCTGGAGCGAAACATCAACCAGATCGCCGGCGTGGTGACCAACGGCTTGTTCGCCCAGCGCGGGGCGGATCTGCTGCTCGTCGGCTCGGATTCAGGGGTGGAGCGCATCGACTGACGGCGGCTCATACAGCCCGCCGTCCAGCAACGCCTTGAAGGCGTAATATGAGGGCATCTTTCGCAGCACCCCGTCGCGGTGATCCACCAGTCCATAGCCGGGGTTGATCAGCTCCCACCAGTACACCTTCTCCACCCAGCCGCACTGCCAGGCGATCCGGTAGTAGTCGGTCAGGTAGGCGGCCTGGGTCTCCTCGTCCACGGTGCGGGACGGATGTCCGGAGTTCGGCGTGTAGGGCCTGGTATCCAGCAGCGGCCAGTTGAACTCGGTGATCCACAGGCGCCTGTCATTGCGGTTGCCGATAGACGCGACGGCGTGCAGCAGACGCAGCTTGTTGGCCAGATCGAACACCCCGTACTGGCGGCCGTAGGGAGAGCCGCGCCGGTTGACGTACAGCAGCGCGCTGACCACGTCGAGATGGTAGCGCCGCACGTTGAGCAGGGTCCGCAGCGTCACCAGCGGCTCGAAGTCGATCACCGACGAGCCGACGAGCTTGACGCCGGGGTGTGCGGCGCGCACGCGCTCGGCCGCCTCCAGCAGGGCCAGGTACTCGCCGCTGTGGACGCATCCCCACTTGGTCCGGTTGATGGCATTGCCGATCTGGAAATGCGTGGACAGGTCCTTGAAGCGCCCGAAGATCATATCCAGCGCCGCCGTCCAGGCGCCGGGATGGGTGACGCTGTCCCGGCACTGCAGGATATTGAAAAACAGCCGGTGGCCGTCGAAGTGCGAGGCGAATGCGTGATATCGATCGAGGCGGTGGAGATCCCAGGACGGTATCCGGATCAGCAGCTCCCCGACGCCGAGCTCGGCGACCATGTCGACGATTTCGTCCTCGTACCGCTCGTCCGGCGAGATGCTCAGCCCGATGAACTCCCCGGCCTGCTGACGGGACGGCGCCGGCCGCGCGCCGGCGTAGCGCCACGCCACGCGGGGCGCCGCGGCCAGCGCCGTGCCGGCGACCTTGAGATACTCTGTGACATTGGCGGCGGACAGGCGCGGCTTGCCCTCCCCGGCGAGCTTGTAGGGTTGGTTGGAATAGGGATCCCACCAGTGGGGATGGTCGGCGCCGGAAGTCATGTCATACTGATGTTAACAGCAAATCAACCGAGCCATGATCGAGCCCTGCACCATCCAGTGCCCGTACTGCGGCGAGCAATTCGACACCGATGTCGACTGTTCGGCCGGGTCACAGTCCTACTACGAGGACTGCTACGTATGCTGCCGCCCCATCCTGTTCGAAACCGTGGTCGAGGCCGGAGCTCTGGTGTCCGTCCAGGCCCGGCGCGACGACGAATAGCGCGCGCGGGCCGGCTCGATCACACCTTCCTGAACACCAGGTCCCAGGTACCGTGGCCCAGTCCCTCGCCGCGCCGCTCGTACTTGGTCCGGGGGCGATACGACGGCCGCGGCGCGAAGCGGCCCGGCCCGCAGGTGTTCTCCAGCTCCCCGCAGCCGTCCAGGACCGCCATCATCCAGGCCGCGTAGTCTTCCCAGTCCGTGGCGCAGTGCAGGTGCCCGCCGCGTTTCACGCGGCCGGCCGCCAGCTCCACGAAGGGCGGTTGTATCAATCGCCGCTTGTGGTGGCGCTTCTTGGGCCAGGGATCCGGAAAGAAGATCAGCAACCTGTCCAGGGATTCCGGCGCCACGCAGTCCCCAAGAAAATCAACGGCATCGGTCATGGCCACCCGCACATTTCGCAGGCCCGCTTCGTGCAGCCTCAGCAACAGGGCGCCTACCCCCGGCCGGTACACTTCGACGCCGACAAAATCCGATTCCGGGTCGCTTTCCGCCATGCTGTACAGCGCTGCACCGTCCCCGAAACCGATCTCGCAAGTCACCGGCGCCGCGCGGCCGAACACCCGCGTCCAGTCGAAGTGCTCCCCGCGCGGCTCGAGCCCGTAATCGTCCCAGTACTCATCCAGCGCGCGCTGCTGGGCGCGCGTGATGCGTCCCTCGCGGCGGACGAAGCTGCGGATCGGGCGTCTGGGTGGATTGTCGGTGGACAGGTCGGGCTCCCGTGTTTCCTGAGGCTGCGGCAGATGATAAACCTTTCTGTTCCCGGTTCGTGGGAGCCGGGATTCATCCCGACCTACACTGTTCCCAGCACGGTAAGCGGGTGTGGGCCGGCGTAGAACCTCGCCGCCTGCCTCAAATCATCACAGGGCGCTGCCGGGTGCTTTTTCACCAAGCGAGTATCGGGGAGAGATAACGACCGAAGGCACTGGTGTACTAGGGGCCCCGAATGGTCATGACCGGGAACGCAGGTGCCCTGGACTCAATCCGTGTCCCAACCCTGACATTTGTCGAGCTTATACCCGAGCCAATTGGCTGCCTCAATTCGTATCATGGTCAACGGAGCCGGCGGCGCCCGCTCCCGTGTGCTGATGGGCCCATTCCCGAAAGACGCACCGAAGCCATTCCATTGCCGTGTCGGCTCGGCGAAGTGTCGTGCCTACACATACATTTGTCGGGATGAATCCCGACCCACATCAGTTCTCCTTACTCCACGCCCTGTATTTTGATCAAACGTCGAGGAATCGCGATGTTCTGCAAGCAGAAAACGCCTCTGGCAACCAATGAGGTTCGTTAGAAAAAGGTCCCCTCGATGGGTGACGACGCGCTGCCGTAGCGCTTCTTGGGCATGCGTCCGGCCAGATACGCTTCGCGGCCCGCCTCGATGCCCTTGCGCATGGCAGATGCCATGAGGACGGGGTTCTCCGCTGCGGCGATGGCGGTGTTCATCAGCACACCGTCGCAGCCCAGCTCCATGGCCACCGCCGCGTCGCTCGCGGTGCCGACTCCGGCATCCACGATGATGGGCACATCGGCATCCTCCAGGATGAACAGAATGTTGTACGGATTGCGGATACCCAACCCCGAACCGATGGGCGCGGCCAGCGGCATCACCGCCACGCAGCCCATCTCCTCGAGCTCCTTGGCGACGACCGGATCGTCATTGGTGTAGACCATGACCTGGAATTCGTCCTCCACCAGCCGGTAGGCGGCCTCCATGGTGGCCACGACATCCGGGAACAGGGTCCGCTCGTCGCCCAGCACCTCGAGCTTGATCAGGGAGTGGCCGTCGAGGAGCTCACGCGCCAGGTTGCAGGTCCGGATCGCGTCGTCGGCGTTGTAGCAGCCCGCGGTGTTGGGAAGGATGGTGTACTCGGACGTGGGAATCACGTCGAGCAGGTTCGGCTCGTCCGGGTTCTGGCCGATGTTCGAGCGGCGAATCGCCACCGTGACGATCTCCGCCCCGCTGGCCTCGATGGCGGCTCGGGTCTGCTCGAGGTCCTTGTACTTGCCGGTGCCGACCAGCAGGCGCGACCGGAACTCCCAGTCGGCGATCACCAGCGGATCGTCCGCCATGACGAGATCGGGATCAGGTTCGTTCATGGGAAAATCCGGCGGGCTCAGCCGCCGCCTATGGCCGCGACCACTTCGACGCGATCGCCGCCGTTGAGCACATGTTCCGCATACCGGCTGCGGGGCACGATTTCCTCGTTGACCTCCACGGCAACGCGCCGGCCCTCCAGCTCGAGCTCTCTGACCAGCTCGGCCAGGGTATGACCTTCCGGCACGGAAC
>JBEPXV010000078.1:0-7425 GCA_041641695.1 Gammaproteobacteria bacterium
GCCTTGGGAGTCAGGTAGAACGAGAAGGCCGCGACAATCGACCCCATGATCAGCACCAGAACCAGGAGCGGCTTGAGGAAATTGAACAGGCTCACGCCGCAGGCGGACAACACCGCCATCTCGTTGTCCCGGCTCCAGCGGCCCATCACCATCAGGATAGCGATATACAGCATCAGGGGCAGCATCACATCGAAGTAGGCCACCAGCTTGAGCACCAGCAGCACCAGGACGCTGTCCACGGGCAGGTCACCCCGGGCCGCCTGCTGCAGGAAGCCGAGGGCGCGCATGACCAGGAAAATCGAGAAAATGATCATGGTAACGGCGCCGCTGGTCCGCAGCACTTCGGTCACCATGGCTCGGTTGATAATCATGCGCTGATCAAAGGGGTTGTTGGATGATGCGAATGCAGGTTCGGCCAGTGTACCTCGCCACTGATATTGTGACATTCAGAGTGTTCCTGAGCCGTCATGGGCAGGCGCGCTCCGCAGTGAATGGCCCGGCCCTTTACAAGGAGCGCAACGCACCCATGACGGCTCAGGGGCGCTCCCGCAGGGCGGCCCGCAAACCGCGACACCGCAAGCCGCCGTCGCTCAGCTTCGGAACGTCCCCGGGCAAGGCTGTATGTGTGCATGCTTTGCGGGTCGCGGAATGTTGCAATATTAGTGGCGGGGTGCACTAGGTTACTTTGACAACGAATACACGACAACGGACAATTGCGCCGTCACAAGGAAACCCACCGAACAACATTGAAATTATCCGTCAAAGCCTGCAGTCCCGAAACCCAGAAAGCCCACTGCGCCGTGATCGGGCTGTTCGAAGCGCGCACTGTGCCCGATTCCGCTGGGCACGTCGACAAAGCCATGGGAGGCGCCCTGAAGAAGCGCCTCACCCGGGGCGACGTCACCGGCAGAAAAAACCGGGTCTCCACGCTCCACGAGCCCGACGGCCTCGCCTGCGACCGCCTGATGGTGGTCGGTTTCGGCAAGCGCAACAAGCTGGAAATCAACGAGTACCGCAAGGTCTGCCGCAAGGCCGCCGACGCGCTGAAGAGCAGCGGCTGCCGGGACGTGTACCTCTGGCTGCCGGAGATCGAAGTCAGCAACGCCGATATCGAGCAGACCAGTCGCCACCTGGCGGAGGCCTTTCTGGAAGCCTGGTACAGCTTTGACGAGTTGAAGAGCAACAACAAGTCCGGCACGCCGCCGCCGAAACGTGTCACCATATGCGTGGCGGACAAACGCCACCTGAGCAAAGCCCGGTCCGGCGTGCGCACGGGACAGGCCATCGGCAACGGAACCCGCGCGGCGCGGCGTCTCGGCGACCTGCCGGGCAACATCTGCACCCCCACCTACCTGGCCGGCGAAGCCCGCAAGCTGCAGCGCAGCCACAAGCTCAAGGTCACGGTGCTCGACGAGAAGGAGATGAAGCGGCTCGGCATGGGCGCCCTGCTTTCCGTCGCCCGGGGCAGCCGCCAGCCTCCGAAGCTCATCGTGATAGAGTACAAGGGCGGCAAGAAGTCCGACGCGCCGATCGCCCTGGTGGGCAAGGGACTGACGTTCGACGCCGGCGGCATCTCCATCAAGCCGGCGGCCAGCATGGACGAAATGAAATACGACATGTGCGGCGCCACCAGCGTGTTCGGCGCCATGATCGCCGCTGCCGAGCTCAATCTGCCGATCAATGTCGTCGGCGTGGTGCCCAGCTCCGAGAACCTGCCCGACGGCAATGCGAACAAGCCGGGCGATATCGTCACCAGCATGTCCGGTCAGACCATCGAGATTCTGAACACCGATGCCGAAGGGCGGCTGATCCTGTGCGACGCGCTGACCTACACGGCCCGGTACGAGCCCGACGTGGTGATCGACATCGCGACCCTCACCGGCGCCTGCGTTATCGCGCTCGGCCACCACGCCAGCGGCCTGATGGCCAACAACCAGCGCCTGGCGGATCAGCTTGTCGCGGCCGGCGACCGCAGCCTGGACCGGGTCTGGCAATTGCCGTTGTGGGACGACTACCAGTCCTCGCTGGACAGTAATTTCGCCGATATGGCCAATATCGGCGGCCGCTCGGCCGGCGCCATCACGGCGGGCTGCTTCCTGTCGCGCTACACCACGGATTTCAAGTGGGCGCACCTGGACATCGCCGGTACGGCGTGGATGAGCGGCGGCAAGGAGAAGGGGGCAACCGGCCGCGTCGTGCCCCTGCTCTCGCAGTATCTGATCGACCGCAGCCCGAAACGTCGTTGACCCTGCCCCAGGTTACATTTTACCTGCTGAAACAGAGCGTGCCTGACGGCAAACTGCGGGCCGCCTGCCGCTTGACCAGGAAGGCCGTCGCCCAGGGCTATACGGCTTATATACAGACCGGCGATTCAGAGCAGGCGCGCCGGCTGGACGATCTGCTGTGGACCTTCGACCAGGGCAGCTTCGTGCCTCACCGCCTGGACGGCGACACGGCGGACCCGGCGCCCGTCGTCATAGGCTGCAATCCTCCGGCGGTCGATTCGGCGGATATACTGATTGCGTTGAGCGGGAACATGACCGATCATTTCGATGTCTACCAGCGAATCGCCGAAGTCGTGGACGCCACCGACGAGGACAAGCAGCTCGCCCGACAGCGGTACAAGACCTACCGGGAGCGGGGCTGCGAGCTGGATACGCATCATATTGCCGCCTGACCATGTGGTTTAAACGCCGGAAAAGCACCGAGCAGGACCATGCCCTGTCGGAATCCCTCAAGTCTCTCCAGAGTCTCCTCAGCGAGACCGGTCGACGCGAACCCAACCTCGACCCCGCGGACGAGCCGGACGTCATCGCCCAGTCCGCACCCGACCCCCGGGATGCGCCCGCTTTGAAACCTCGCCCATCGAGGCGGCCGGCAAGCACCGGCGACGATGCCCGGTCCCACGAGCCCCCGGCGTCCGATGCCGCGAGCAATCGTTGGCGGGACCTGAGTCTCAGCTTCGACGCCGAACCGGTGCTCCCCAAGACACGTCGCGACCGCGACGCCGCAGCGGAGCATCCGGACACGACGCCGCCGCCCATCAGTGAGTCGGCCGAGCCCGTCGAAGCCGCCCGCCAACCCGAAGCGGATGCCGACGCCGATGCGCCGGCCGCGTTATCCGACCGTGGCGCGGAAGATACCGCCGCCGAGGCCGAAAACCGCGATGCCGAAAACCAGGAACCGGAGGACGGCCCGGGCGGGCCCGTGGCGCCGGAGCCTCCCGCGGCGGTGCAAACCCGTGCTCCGGCCGGCAGCGAACCGACGGAGCCTGATATCGTCACCTATGGCGCGACCGAAGAGTCGCCGCTGCCGACCCCGGGAAGCGACGCGTTGATACACGGTCCGCCGCCACCGGATCCGGCCGCCGACAAGATGGAATCCGCGGACGCAGACGCCGCCTCCGACTACGGGTTCCGCTCCCGGGAGGACGAGGAAGTATTGGTGCTGGACCTTGACGCCCCGGGCACCATGGAAAGCGGCACGACAGCGACCGAGCCCTCCGATTCCGGCGGCCCGGTCCCGGCGGATGATGCCGGAAGCCGGGAGCCGGATCCCGGGGACGAGCCGGACAGCCCGGCACACGACGAAGTAGCGCTCAATGGCGCCCCGCCGGACGATGCTCCGGCCGGCGGCCCGCCGGACATGGAATCGGATGCGGCGGAAGAATCGCACGGGTCGACCACGACGCTGCCCGGGATCGACACCCCCGTACCGGACGAAACCGACGAATCGATCCCCGGCGAGGAAGCGGAAGAGGACCAACTGCACCTGGAGCTCGAGGCCACCGGGGACTCCGAAGCCGACATCCCCGTCCTGACCAACGCCGTCTATGTGCCCGGCGCTCCCCCGGAACCGCCCCCGCCCCCCGTGGATTCACCACACGCGGCGCGCATCGGGCACTGTATCGACAATCTCAGGGCCCGGCTCCGGCTGATGGAGCTGGATGCGCTGTCCGCCGAACAGGAACAGGCGCTTCATGATACCCTCGCCGAGCTGCTGGAGGATCTCGAACGGGAATGAGTCCGTCGCCGTCCCGGCCGCGTCATTGCGTGTGCCCAGCACGACGATGGGTGTAACCAAACGGTGATTCCCCGATACCAAGGCTGTACCCACCCCGACCTGATGTCCCGCTTGTCGCGTCCGCCGGGTCAAGCGGCGCGGATTCGGTTGTGAACGCACCAACAGCGTTTCACTCGCGCCAATCGTAACCCCCCGGTAACAACCTGTAAAAACAGGCGTCACAACCCGGTGACATGGTTCATCTCCGTCATCAGCGGAACCGCTCGCTCCATGACATGAAGCCGTGATGCATCACTGGATGCACACGACACTGAACGACTCAAGTCGCTCTACGAACTTTCAGGAGAATACGAACCATGTATCGCAAGACAGCCATCGCGCTCGCCATCACTGCGGGCATTGCACCGGCCGCCAACTCAGCCGACTTCCGGATCAACGACACGACCACGCTCAGCGTTTACGGCACCGTGGAGCCGCAGATCATCAACCTCAAGGACGCCGCCGGCGACTCCGCCACCGAGTTCACCGACAACGACTCCACCCTGGGCTTCGAAGGCGAGCACAATTTCAACGAAGCCACGAGCGGATATTTCCATGCCGAGTTCGAGTGGGACGTCGACGAGGCCGGGGACGGCATCGACTCCACCGACGAGGCGTACTTCGGCCTGAAGGGCGGGTTTGGCGACATCCGGTTCGGCACCAACGACTCCCTGTACGAGAACGCGGTCGGCGAGCTACTCGACGAATTCGAGAACGTATCCCCCACCGAGCCTGCAAACAATGGGGAAGGCAACCAGATTACCTACTTCACCCCCTCTTTCGGCGGCTTCAGCCTCGGCGCCGAAGTGCGATTTCTCGGGGAAAACGAGGATGAAAACCTGACCGGCTCGAGCGAGACCGGGCTCGAGCTCACGGCAAGCTACGATGCCGGGAACTGGGGCCTGGTGGCCGGCTACTCCGACGGCAGCACCCGCGAGGGCGGCGCCGGTTTCGTGGACGAGGCGACCATCGGCGGCGGCGGCTACGTGAAGTTCGGCAGTGTCGAGGTCCGCGGCATCTATGCGGCCGAGGACCAGGCGGACGGCAGCACCACTGACTACCTCGGCGGCATTGCCGGCTTCGATTACGGCGGCGGTGACGTGTACTTCGCCGTGCAGGATATCTCGCCCGATGACGCTGATTCACGCACCGAAATAGCAGTCGGTGTCTACCACAACCTGTACAAGAACCTGCAGGTATTCGCCGAGTACGGTACCTTCGACAACGTCAACGACGAGGGCGACACCATCGCCGGCGGCGCCATCTACAAGTTCTAGCTCGAAACAGGGCAGCGGAGTTTCTGTTTCATCCTGACCTTCGGGCGGGAAGAGCCGGGCGCCGCCGCCTGCGGAGAGTCCGCCCACCCCGACGTCAGCTCCCGGAAGCTCAGGGAATTCAAGCGAGCCGGGGTCCGCAGGACGATGCGGGCTCCGGCTTTTTCGTCCTCGATCGTCGACGGCGCTCTTTGAGTGCTCCCCCAGTTCAGTATAATCCGGCGTTTATTTCCCGCGCGTGCCGCCCGCGGCCCGCGCCGACCGGCAGTGGAGGACTACCACCCCGTTATGGCATCGAACGAGCTCAGCAAGACCTATCAGCCCGCCGAGCTGGAGCAGGCGATCTACCAGCAATGGGAGGACGCCAACCTGTTCGCCCCGCGCGGGGACGGCGACCCCTACTGCATCGTCATACCGCCGCCGAATGTCACCGGCAGCCTGCATATGGGCCACGCCTTCCAGGATACGATCATGGATATCCTGATTCGCTATCATCGCATGCTGGGGGACCGGACCCTGTGGCAGGCGGGCACGGACCATGCGGGCATCGCCACCCAGATGGTGGTGGAGCGGCAGCTGGAAGAGCACGGCCAGACCCGACACGATATCGGCCGCGAGGCGTTCGTCGAGCGTGTGTGGGAATGGAAGACCCACTCCGGGGGCACCATTACCCGGCAGCTGCGGCGGATGGGGGCCTCACTGGACTGGTCCCGGGAACGCTTCACTATGGACGAAGGCCTGTCCCACGCGGTGCAGGAGGTGTTCATCCGGCTGTACGAGGAAGGCCTGATCTACCGGGGCAAGCGGCTGGTGAACTGGGACCCGCATCTGCATACCGCGGTCTCGGACCTGGAAGTCACTTCCGAGGAAGAGGACGGCCACCTGTGGCATTTCCGCTACCCGCTGGTGGACCAGCCCGGCGAGCACGTCACCGTGGCCACCACCCGTCCCGAGACCATGCTCGGGGACACGGCGGTGGCCGTGCACCCGGATGACGACCGGTACCGCCACCTGGTGGGCCGCGCCGTGCTGCTGCCGCTGGTGGAACGGGAGATCCCGGTGATCGCCGACGAGTACGTCGACCCGGAGTTCGGCTCCGGCTGCGTCAAGATCACCCCGGCCCATGACTTCAACGACTATGAAATCGGCCGCCGTCACGACCTGCCCTTGATCAACGTGCTGACCGTGGACGCCGCCGTGGACCTGCCAGGCACGCCGTACCACGGGCTCGACCGTTTCGAGGCGCGTAAGCGGGTGGTCAGGGACCTCGAGTCGCGGGGCCTGGTCGCCCATACCGAGAAGCACCGACACACCATACCCCGCGGCGACCGCTCCGGCGTGGTGATCGAGCCGTACCTGACCAACCAGTGGTTCGTGAAGGTCGGGCCGCTCGCCGAAGCTTCCATGCAGGCGGTGGAGGACGGCCGCATCCGCTTCGTGCCGGACAACTGGCGGCATACTTTCTTCGAGTGGATGCGCAATATCCAGGACTGGTGCATCTCCCGCCAGATCTGGTGGGGCCATCGGGTGCCGGCCTGGTACGACGACCAGGGCAATATCTTCGTCGCCCGCGACGAGCAGCAGGCCCGCGAGCAGGCCGGACGGCGCCACGGCCGGGACGTCGAGCTGCGCCGCGACGACGACGTGCTGGATACCTGGTTCTCCTCGGCCCTGTGGCCGTTCTCCACCCTGGGCTGGCCCGAGGACACCAGGGAGCTGCGAACCTTCTATCCCACCAGCGTCCTGGTGACCGGATTCGACATCATTTTTTTCTGGGTCGCCCGCATGATCATGTTCGGCCTGAAGTTCATGGACGAAGTGCCGTTTCACGAGGTGTACGTGCACGGCCTGGTCCGCGACGGGCACGGTCAGAAGATGTCCAAGTCCAAGGGCAACATCCTGGACCCGCTGGACCTGATCGACGGGATAGACACCGAGACGCTCGTCAACAAGCGCACCACCGGTCTCATGCAGCCGAAGATGGCAAGAGCCATCGCCGAGGCGACGCGCCAGGAGTTTCCCGACGGCATCTCTCCCCATGGCACCGACGCCCTGCGCTTCACATTCGCCTCGCTGGCCACCACCGGCC
>JBEPXV010000079.1:0-7407 GCA_041641695.1 Gammaproteobacteria bacterium
CGACGGCGCGCTGCGCGGTCTTTGTCTGGTGCCGTTCCGGATACGCCGGTTCCGCCTGCAGCGGGCGTCACATGACGAGTCGCGCTGGCTCGCCGGCATGCTCAGCCGGGAAGGCGACCGGTATGATACGCGGGTCGAGCTCGACGCGGACGATACGCTGGTGCTGGAGTGGGATGATGTATTGTGTTGATTGCCGATGCTCGGTGCACGCGAGCCTGGATCGTGGTCATGCACGCTCCTGGCTCCCGGCGCGATACCCGCTGAACGGGGCACCCAGGCGATGAAAATCTTCGCCCTCGATGCCAGCAGATCGTTCGGCGACAAGGTCGCCGGGGCGCTCGACACGCAGTTGTCGGAGCACGAAGAGCGCGAATTCGCGGACGGTGAGCACAAGGCCCGACCGCTGGTCGGCGTGCGCGGCAGCGATGTTTACGTCATACAGAGCCTGCACGGCGACAATGACCAGAGCGTCAACGACAAGCTGTGCCGTCTGCTGTTCTTCCTGGGCGCGGTGCGCGACAACGGCGCGGCGCGGGTGACCGCGGTGATTCCTTATCTCGCCTACGCCCGCAAGGACCGCCAGACCAAGCCGCGCGACCCGGTCACGACGCGCTACGTCGCGCAGCTTCTGGAGGCGGTGGGGGTCGACGCCGTGATGACCATGGAAACCCACAACATCGTTGCATTCCAGAATGCGTTCCGCTGCCGCTCGCACCACCTGGACACCCGGCGGTTGTTCGCGTCGCATATCGGGGGGCGGGACGGGGACGGTCCCCTGGTGGTGGCCTCGCCGGATCCCGGCGGCGTCAAAAGGGCACAGCTTTTCAGAGAAACCCTGGAGTCCGTTTCGGGACGCTCAATCGGGTTCGCCTTCATGGAGAAGCGGCGCACCGCCGGCACGGTCAGCGGAACCATGTTGATGGGGGGCGTGTCCGGGGCCACGGTGTTGGTGATCGACGACCTGATCAGCAGCGGCGGCACGATCCTGCGCGCTGCCGAAGCATGTCTCGAAAAGGGCGCGGCGGCAGTTCACGCACTGGCCGCGCACGGGCTGTTCACCGGCGACGCGTCGTCGATCGTGGAGGACCGGCGCCTGGCCGGAATCACCGTTACCGACACCGTCCCGCCGTTCCGCCTCGGCGACGCGGCCGGACGTCTGGATATCGTGAGCGCGGCGCCGTTGTTCGCGCAGGCTATTCGCCGCTGCCACGAGAACGGCTCGCTTGTCGACCTGCTCGAGGTCGAAGCGTGACACAGGCCCGGTCCGCGATCTCCAGGTACGCCCTGGCGAGGGGCGGCCACTTCTCCGGTTCCCGGACCTCCGTGTCCAACAGGTGCCGGATTGCCAGCCGGGCCCGCAGGCAGGCCCGATAGGCCCTGTAGAAAGCCATCAGGCGCTTCGGTGGCTGGTCATTCAACGCAGTGCTGCAGCGGTCCGTCAGGGTGGCGCCGATCCAGGATACGTCCAGGCGCTCCAACTCCATCCCCAGGTCAGCGAGCTCGTCGAACGGGTCCAGGATCCGCAGTGCCCGGCTGAACTCGAGGCAGTCGATGACCACCGGCGGGCGAGTCAGGCAGATATGGCCCGGGCGCAGATCGCCGTGGCCCTCGACAATGCAACCTTCCTGCACGCGCCGGGCGATGAGGCCGGACTCCGCGTCGAGGAATTCGTCGAGGGTCGCCAGTACGCGGTCCGCCAGGCTCCCCGCCACGCCGAAACGCGGTTCCGTCAGCAGCTCCCGGTTGGTGCGTTGATGGCGGACGAAGCCGTCGATATGCTCGTCCACCGGCATATCCACTGCTTCCAGGCGTCGATAGAACTCTGCGAGCAGATCCGCCACCGCCTCGATATCGCGGCGCTCCACGGCGCCCCGCACGATGACGTTGTCCAGCATCCGATCCTCCGGCAGGCGGCGCATGACCACGAGCCAGTCCACCGTCTCGCCTGCGCCACCCAGCGCGAATGCTCCCGCCTCGTCCAGCGTCAGCCGGGCGACGCCCAGGTAAACATCCGGCGCGAGCCGGCGATTGAGCCGGGTTTCCGCGCGGCAATTGGCTTCCCGTGCCGCCGGGGTCCGGAAATCCAGGTACGGGTACTTGACGGGTTTTTTCATCTTGTAGACCCGGTCCCCGGTGAGAAACAGCCACGACATGTGGGTTTCCCTGACCTCCACGTCGGTGACACCGGGACCGTAGGATTCCGCCCGGGAGAGGAACGCGACCTTCTCCCGAATCGTTGCCCGGTCTTCTGAATGCTCCGTCGCCGCCGTCATCCGGTCCGGTTCACCTCCGCTGAAACACCGCCGTCGGGGGAGGTTACCCCTCGGCACCCCGGCCGGTTGTTGACGTCGATCAACACATGCCGCGGCCGGACCGTGCAGTATGGACGTCGACAAGAGCCAATCGCAATGAACATGAGGATATGCCATGGCGGCTGCGAATGACGATCAAGCACCCCGGAGCGTCCGGGTTGGCGAGAAGGGGCTGGAGGGGCTGCTCACGATGCCGGAGGCCGCGAGCGGCGTGGTGATCTTTGCCCATGGCAGCGGCTCGAGCCGCTTGAGCCCCCGCAACACCTACGTCGCCAGGGCGCTCAACCGGCGCGGCCTGGCCACGCTTCAGTTCGATCTGCTGACGGACGCCGAGTCGGCCGACCGGGACAACGTGTTCGATATCCCGCTGCTCGGCCGGCGCGTGGTTGAATCTGTAAACTGGACGCGCGGCGATGAGTCGACCCGTGCACTGCCGGTCGGCCTGTTCGGGGCCAGCACCGGCGCGGCCGCGGCGCTGGTGGCGGCGGCGGAGCTGCCGGAGACGGTCCGCGCGGTCGTGTCGCGCGGCGGCCGCCCGGATCTCGCGGAGTCGGTTCTGAGTCGCGTCCGGGCGCCGACACTGCTGATCGTCGGCGGCCGGGATGACGTGGTGGTCGAACTGAACGAGCGCGCCCTGGACGCACTGCGGTGCGATAAGCGCCTCACCATCGTGCCCGGCGCGACGCATCTTTTCGAAGAGCCCGGGACGCTGGACCAGGTCATCACGGCGGCGGGCGACTGGTTTGGAACCCACCTGGAGGCGGCGCAGTCATGAGTGAATCGTACGTTTTCTCGAACCGTGCCGAGGCGGGACGCATGCTGGCCGAGGAGCTGGCCGACAGAAACTATGACAGCCCGGTGGTGCTGGCGCTTCCCCGCGGCGGCGTGCCCGTCGCCGCCGAGGTGGCGAAAGCTCTCGAGGCGCCGCTCGATCTCGTCCTGGTCCGGAAGATCGGGGTGCCCTGGCAGCCGGAGCTGGCCCTGGCCGCGGTCGTCGGCGGGCCGCGGCCGGAGGTGGTCATCAATGAAGACGTTTGGCGCGCCGCGGGCGTCGGCGAGGAGCAGTTTGGGCAGCTCAAGACCCGGGAGATGCAGGAGATCGAGCGCCGCCGGGAGACATATATGCAGGGCCGGGAGCGGGTGGCGATCAAGGGCGCCACGGTGATCGTGGTGGACGACGGCATTGCCACCGGCGCCACCGTGCGCGCGGCCCTCAAGGCGCTGCGCCGCGGCGAGCCGGCCAGGCTGGTGCTGGCGGTGCCCGTGGCACCGCCGGACACCGTGGAAAAACTGCGCAGCGAGGTGGACGAGATCGTCTGTCTTCAGACCCCCGACCCGTTCTACGCGATCGGCGTCTTCTACCGCGACTTCGCGCAGCTGAGCGACGAGGACGTCGTCGCCATCCTGGAGCAATCGACGCGGCCGTGATTCAGCTCAGCTCGAGGGTGACCCGCACCTGGTTGGGCTCGTCGGGAATATTGGACTGTGTGAAGCCGAACATGCCGCAGACCTTCAGCATGGTGTCGTTCTCGCGCAGCACGTCGCCGTAGATCTCGCCAATGCCGCGGTCGCGCGCATAATCGATGATCCGGCGCATCAGATAGATGCCCAGGCCCTGGCCTGTCATGTCATGACGCACGATGATGGCATACTCCGCGCGGTCGTTGTCCGGGTCGGCGATCAGGCGGACCACGCCGTAGATTTCGGTTTCACCGGCGATGCCGTGCTCGGTGAGGATCAACGCCATTTCGCGGTCGTAGTCGATCTGGGAGAAGCGCGACGCCGCCATGTGGGACAGCGTTTTCATCGGTGCGAAGAAACGCAGCTGAACTTCGCGCGGCGTCAGCTTGGCGAACGCCGAGCGCAGCGCCGGCTCGTCCTCGGGGCGTATGGGCCGCAGCCACAGGCTGCGGCCGTCGCCGAGGGGAATATCCTCTTCCAGCTCCTTCGGATATGGACGGATGGCGAGGCGCGCGCTGCCGGCCTGTGCGCCGTGCTTTACGCGGATACGCGCGTCCAGGGCCATGACACCGAACGTGTCCGCAAGCAGCGGGTTGATGTCCAGCTCGGCGACTTCCGGAATATCCACCACGAGCTGGGCGGCCCGGATCAGGGTCAGAGCGATGGCGTCGAGGTCGACGGCCTCAGCGCGGGAATGGCCCCGGAGCTGATTGTAGATACGGGTGCGCGACATGATTTCCCGCGCCAGGTGCATGTTGAGCGGCGGCAGGCCGACGGCCTTGTCCCTGACCACTTCCACCGCCGTGCCGCCGTGCCCGAAAAGAACGATGGGCCCGAACTGCGCGTCCTCCACCAGGCCGACGATCAGCTCGTAGGCGCCGGGCCGGTGCACCATGGGCTGCACCGTGAAGCCCGTGATACGCGCGTCGGGCTCGGCTTCCGCGATGCGCCGCTGCATGTCCTCTGCCGCCTCCTGCACCGCGGCGGGTCCGAAAAGGTCCAGTGCTACGCCGCCCACGTCGGATTTGTGGGTGATGTCGGGGGAGGAGATCTTCAGCGCCACCGGGCCGCCGATCTCGGCCGCCGCTGCCGCGGCGTCATGCGGCGTTTTCGCCAACCGGGTGGGGGAAGTCGATATGCCGTACGCGGCCAGCACCTCCTTGGCCTCGTGCTCCATCAACCATTCACGCTTGCGCTGCTCCTTGAGCGCTCCCTGGATCACGGTCCGCGCCCGGTCCACGTCGGGCGAGAAATCCTCGGGTATCGAGGGCGGCGTCTCCATGAGGGTCTCCTGGTTGCGGCGGTAGTCGACCAGGTACATGAAGGCACGCACCGCCTGCTCAGGGGTGTCATAGGTCGGGATGTGGTGCTCGCTGAACAGCCGGCGCGCCTCTTCGGCGGTGCTGGCGCCGACCCAGCTGGTCAGCACATTGCGGCATTCGTCTTCCCGGAGCACGTTCACGACCGCCTGCGCCGCCTCGACGCTGGAGGCCACCGCGGTGGGGCAATTGAGCACCAGGATCGCATCCACGTCCGATGCATCGCACAGGACGCGGAGCGCATCGGCGTAGCGGCTGCCCGGCGCGTCGCCGACGATATCCACGGGATTGCCGTGGGACCATGTCGCCGGCAACACTCTGTTCAATTTCTCCATAGCGTCGGGGGGCAGCTCGGCGAGACGCGCGCCTTCGTCGATCACGGCATCGGTGGCCAGCACCCCGATGCCTCCGCCGTTGGTCAGGATCGCCAGCCGGTCGCCCCGGGGCCGCCAGGACATGGAAAGCGTGGCCGCGGCGTCGAACAGCTCCGTCAGGCTGATTACGCGCAGCATGCCGGCGCGCCGGAAAGCCGCATCGTAGACCTCGTCCGCGCCGGCCAGCGCTCCCGTGTGGGAGGCGGCGGCCCGGGCGCCTTCGGCGTGCCTTCCGGCCTTGACCACGATTACGGGCTTGCTGCGGGCGGCGGCGCGCGCCGCGGACATGAACTTGCGGGCGTTGCTGACCGACTCTATATAAAGAAGTATTGCCGACGCGCGGCTGTCGTTGGCGAGATAATCGAGCATGTCGCCGAAATCGACGTCGTCCATGTTGCCCAGGGATACCAGGTGCGAAAAGCCGATGCCGTGGGACTGCGCCCAGTCGACGATGGACGTGACGATGGCGCCCGACTGCGTTACGAAGGCCAGGCGACCCGGTTCCGGCGCGAGATGCGAAAAGCTGGCGTTGAGCCCCGATCCGGGCATGATGATCCCGAGGCAGTTGGGACCGACCAGGCGCAGGGTATAGGGGCGGGCCGCATCCAGCGCCGCCTGCCGCAGCGCCCGGCCGTCCTCCTCGCCGGTCTCCCCGAAGCCTGCGCTGATGATCACCGCCGCCCGGGTACCGCGGTTACCGAGACGGTCGATGATGTCCGGCACGGTATCGGCGGGTGTCGCGACGACGGCGAGATCCGGGGTGGTCGGAAGCGCGTCTATATCGGGGTAGGCCGTGACCCCGTGCACCGCCTTGTACTTCGGGTTCACCGGCATGATAGGCCCGTCGAAGTCCGCGCTGAACAGATTGTGGGCCAGCACGGCGCCGACGGACCCGGCCTGCGTGCTGGCGCCGATCAGCGCCACGGAAGCCGGATTGAAGAGGTAGTCGAGGTTTCGTATGGTCATTCGCTGTCAGGCCCGGGTCGAGGCGGCGGTGTCCCTTGCTTCACATCGGCAATGTGCATCGATTCCGCCGCCGCCGTGTAGTATTTCCCGCCATGCGCCGGCGGCCGGCGCGCGGCAAGTGCCCGTAGTCTACAACGAAGGCTGCGCCATGCAGTGAATCATTATTCGGAAATCCAGGTCCCGCGACGCCGAGGCGTCCAATCTGTCGGACTGCGACGAAGCTCGGGCGGCGTTCTCCTGGTAGGCGGCGCGCCGCGAGCTGGACGGCCGGTCCATCGTCCGGGGATTGAAAATCGCCCACGAGACGGTGGACCGGGAAGCGACCGGATTCCTTGCCGCAAAGGTCACCCTGTGCCGCATCGGCGCAGATGGTCGCCCACCATGTCACCGGCAGGCTGGCGCTGGATATGCGGCCCGGGAATGTCTATCAGTGCACGGCGGGCCCGGGCCGGGTAAGATGTATCAATGCTGGAGGAACAATGAAGAGATCCGAAATTGAGGACACCGTGCGCAAGGCGCTCACCAACGTTGCGCCGGAGGTGGATTCGGGCAACATCGATCCGGACAAGAGCTTCCGGGACCAGTTCGACTTCGATTCCATGGACTACCTTGCCCTGATGATGGATCTCGACAAGCAGCTCGGGATACATATTTCCGAAGTCGACTATCCCAGGTTGTCGAGCCTGGCCGGCTGCGTGCAATACCTCGAGGACAAGCTCCAGGCGTCAGCGACCGAAGCCTGATGCCGCGTTTCTATCCCACCGGCAAGCTGCCGGCCGATACACTTGCCGCATTACTGGCCCGCGCCCCCGTGTCGGATCCACGCGTGGTCCAGGGGCCCGGGGTCGGACTCGACTGCGCGGTGGTGGACGCGGGTGACCGCTACCTGGTGCTCAAATCCGACCCCATCACTTTCGCCACCGACGAGATCGGCGAGTATGTGGTTCAGGTCAACTGCAACGATATCGCCACCAC